>JBKKAT010000380.1:0-9374 GCA_046714535.1 Acidobacteriota bacterium
GGTCGAGATCGATCGATTGCTGACCGCCGCCGGTTGGTCGGTTCAAGATAAAGGAAGCGCAAATCTTTCCATTACAAAGGGCGTTGCGGTTCGTGAATTGTCCTTTCATACGGGCGCGCCGGATTACACTTTATTTATCGATGGAAAAGCAATCGCAACAATAGAGGCAAAACCTGAAGGCTTCTCGCTCACCGGAGTGGAAGAGCAGTCCGAAAAGTATTCAGGCGGGGCACGATCAACCCTACCGCAATGGGGTTCACCTTTGCCCTTTAGTTACGAAAGCACCGGCACCGAAACCAGATTCATAAACCGAATGGATCCCGATCCCCGCAGCAGAAATGTGTTTGCTTTCCACCGTCCCGAAACACTGTTTCAATGGGCGCAGGCAGAGAAACAGCTTGCGCAAAGGCTGCGAAACTTACCAGAGCTGCTGTCGGCAAACTTGTGGCGCGCTCAGATCCGGGCTATTACAAACCTGGAACGATCGCTCGGTGCAGGACGCCCCCGCGCGCTCATTCAGATGGCTACCGGCTCAGGAAAAACTTTGACAGCCGTAAACTTCATTTACCGGCTGATTAAATACGCGGAGGCAAAACGTATTTTGTTCCTTGTTGATCGTGGAAATCTGGGAGATAAAACGCTGACCGAGTTTCAACAATTTGTTTCCCCGGTGAATAGCTACAAGTTCACCGAGGAGTACAATGTGCAACTGCTGACCGGGAATAAAATAGACACAACCTCGCGCGTTGTGATTGGGACCATCCAGCGGCTTTATTCGATCCTGAAAGGCGAAGAAGAAACCGCCCCGGACCTGGATGATTTGTCCATCGAAGCAATGGAATCGCTTTTTAAGGAACCGGTTCCGGTCGAATACAATGCGGCGCTTCCCATTGAGACGTTCGACTTCATCATCACAGATGAATGTCATCGATCGATTTATAACCTTTGGAGACAGGTGCTGGAGTACTTTGACGCTCAACTGATCGGCCTGACAGCGACTCCTTCCAAGCAGACATTCGGCTTTTTCCAGCAGAATCTAGTCATGGAGTATGGCCATGAAGAAGCGGTAACAGATGGGGTTAACGTCGGCTGCGATATCTACCAGATTCACAGTCGCATCACTGAACAAGGTTCAAAAGTTGAAGCAAAGTTCTTTGTGGACAAACGAGACAGGCAAACGCGTCGCATCCGCTGGGAACAACTCGATGAAGATCTGACCTACGATTCGTCTCAGCTCGATCGGGAAGTCGTAGCCATGGACCAAGTTCGTACAATCCTATCAACATTCCGGGATAAGCTTCAAACTGAAATTTTTCCCGGCCGAAAAGATGTCCCCAAAACATTGATTTTTGCAAAGGATGATTCTCACGCTGACGACATCGTCCGGATTTGCCGCGAAGTGTTTGATAAGGGAAACGATTTTTGCAAGAAGATCACCTACAAGACGACGGGAGAGTCACCGAAATCACTTCTGCAAAAATTCCGCAACTCTTACTTTCCGCGGATTGCAGTTACCGTTGACATGATTGCGACAGGCACGGATATTAAACCGCTGGAAATTGTATTTTTCATGCGTTCTGTAAAATCTCGCAACTTCTTCGATCAGATGAAAGGCCGAGGAGTTCGTGTACTCACCGAAACCGAAATGGAACAGGTGAACCCTGGAGTCAAACGGAAAACACATTTCGTAATAGTGGATGCTGTTGGCGTGTGCGAGCGTGTGAAGACCGAGACACGTTCGTTGGAAAGCAAACCCAACATCAGTTTCGATCGTCTTCTGGATGCCGTCGGATTGGGCAACAGAGAAGCTGAAGCGCTCGAGTCTCTGGCCGGCAGATTGCTCCGTTTGGAAAAACGGCTCGATGATTCCATCCTTGGTCAAGTAGTACATACGGCAAGAGGTCAATCGCTTTCGGATATTGCGCGCGCTTTACTGGAGTCGGTCGATCCGGACAGGATCGACGCGCTTGCACGGTCCAGAATCGATGCTTATTCAGAACCTACCGATCAGGACTTGAAGGCAGCAGCAGGGGATCTCATAAGGGAAGCTGCGGTACCCCTTGCAGCAAATCCCGACTTACGAAACCTGTTAAAAAAAATTCATAAAGCCGGAGAACAAACACTCGACGTGATTTCTAAGGATTCCATTCTTTATGCGGGACCCGCGCATCAGACGACTCAAAATGCTGAGCAACTTACGACTTCCTTTCGAGACTACATTCGCAAGAACCAGGCGGAAATCAATGCATTGCAAATCCTATACAGCCGCCCATATAAAAAACGTTTAACCGAGTCGATGCTCAAAGAACTGGAAACGAAGTTACGCGAAAACCATCCCGCATGGACGGAAGACCGACTGTGGGATGCGTTCGCAACAACGGCACCTGCCAAAGTGAGAGGCCGCTCTCAAGCCGGACGATTCGCGGATCTGGTCTCACTAGTTCAGTTCGCTCTTGAGCAGCAGCCTGTTCTTTCACCTTTCGCAGATTCCGTCCGTGAGCGCTTTGATTCCTGGATTCGGGTAAAAGCGGAATCCGGCTCGCAATTTACGCCAGAGCAAATCTTATGGCTGCATTTGATCCGTGATCACATCGCAACAAGTTTGAGCATCGAGCCGGAAGATTTTGACTATGCCCCCTTCAATCAACACGGAGGATTGGGAAGAGCACACCAGCTATTTGGAGATCAATTGCCAAAACTGCTGGATGAACTGAACGAGGTACTTGCTGCGTGAGTGAGAAGTCCAATGGATGGCCAACGGAGAAAGTTGGAGACTGCCTTCGCTTGATTAACGGACGTGCATTCAAACCAAACGAATGGTCACAGATAGGTTTGCCGATAATCCGCATTCAAAACTTAAACAATCACAGCGCCCTGTACAACTATTACGCTGGAGATCTTCCCGAAAAATTTCTAATACGAAACGGTGATCTATTATTCGCATGGTCCGGAACACCGGGCACATCGTTCGGCGCTCACATTTGGCATGGCGACAAAGCCTGGCTAAATCAACATATATTCAAAGTTATTTTTGACCCTACTAAATTCGACATTAAGTTTCTCCAGCTAGCCATAAACCAAAATTTGTCAGAATACATTCGAGCTGCCCATGGGGCAGCAGGGCTAGCCCATATCACAAAAGGAAGATTCGAATCCTCAAATATTCCATGCCCTGAAATCAATGAACAGCGTCAAATCGTTGCAGAAATTGAAAAACAGTTTACGCGCTTGGATGCCGGTGTATCCGCGCTGAAGCGAGCTAAGACAAATCTCAAACGCTACCGCGCATCGGTTTTAAAAGCAGCGTGTGAAGGCCGGCTTGTTGCCACAGAAGCGGAGCTTGCTCGAAAAGAAGGGCGTTCATTTGAAACAGGCGAGCAACTGCTCCAGAGGATTCTTACAGAGCGGCGAAAAAATTGGAACGGACGCAAAAAGAACGTGGAGCCATCTCCGCCAACTATCGATGGGTTGACACAATTGCGAGAAGGATGGACCTGGACAAAAGGACATCAAATTGGTCATGTCTCAGGCGGACTAACAAAAAATCCAAAGCGAGCTAAATTCTCCCAGATTCTGCCTTACTTACGGGTTGCGAACGTTTATGCGAATCAGCTTCGACTTGAAGAGATTGAACAAATCGGTGTGGACCCCTCAGAGATTCCAAAGTTGTTATTAGAGAAAAATGACTTACTAGTTGTTGAAGGCAATGGAAGCAAAGATCAGATTGGTCGAGTCGCCTTATGGGATGCGAGTATCTCTCCCTGTTTGCATCAGAATCACATCATTAAAGTTCGGTTCATAGACAAAAGCGTGTCTAAATTCGTTCTTTATTGGTTGCTTTCTCCACTTGGCCGGAACTTCATAGAACTAGTTTCCAGTTCGACAAGCGGCCTGTACACTTTAAGTATAAATAAGGTTGGTGAGCTCCCCATACCCCTACCACCTTTAAACGAACAAGAGCGGATCGTCAGAGAAATTGAGCGAGCGTTCAGTGTTATTGATGAAATGGCGTTAACCATCAACGCAAATCTCCAACGCGCAATTCGGATGAGACAATCCATTTTGCATCAGGCCTTTTCAGGTAACTTGGTTCAAGTACGAACAGGCAACGCTCAAGAAAAGGAAAATCAGGCGCAGACATGAGCACACAAGCGGCACTCGTTCAAAAACTGTGGAACTACTGCAACATTCTTCGCGATGACGGGCTTTCGTACGGTGACTACGTTGAGCAGTTAACGTATCTCCTGTTCCTTAAGATGGCGGATGAACAGACCCGTCCGCCATTCAACAAACCCTCTGCGGTTCCGGAAGGTTTTGACTGGACAAGCCTCATGAAGCGGGATGGCGATGAGTTAGAGACACATTACAGGCATCTGCTCGAAACCCTCGGAAAACAGAAAGGAATGCTCGGCATCATTTTCCGAAAAGCGCAAAACAAAATTCAGGATCCAGCAAAGCTACGACGTCTCATCGTAGATTTGATCGACCGCGAGCAGTGGTCGTCCCTTTCTGCCGATGTTAAGGGAGATGCGTACGAAGGTCTGTTACAAAAGAATGCAGAAGACGTCAAAGCTGGAGCAGGGCAGTACTTCACACCAAGATCTCTCATTGCAGGAATCGTCGATGCAATGGGTCCGCAGCCAGGTCAGATCATATGCGATCCGGCTTGCGGCACGGGTGGTTTCCTGCTAGGTGCGCATGATTACATCATGAAGCACTATTCGCTGGACAAAGAACAGAAGAAGCGATTGAAACACGGAACGGTCTTCGGTGTGGAACTGGTGGATAGCGTAACCAGACTTTGCGCTATGAATCTTTTGTTGCATGGGATCGGCAGTGAATCGGACAGTGACATGCCAGTTGTCACCAAAGATGCTCTTTCCGGAAAACACGGTGAATTCGACATGGTGCTGGCCAATCCTCCATTCGGCAAGAAAAGCAGTGTGACGATTGTGAACGATTCAGGAGAACAGCAAAAGGAAAGCCTCGTGATCAATCGAGACGATTTTTGGGCTTCCACTTCGAACAAACAATTGAATTTCTTGCAACACATCTTCACGATCCTGAAACAACATGGCCGTGCTGCGGTTGTTCTTCCGGATAACGTGCTCTTTGAAGGAGGGGCCGGAGAAATCGTCCGCCGCGAAATACTGAAACAGTGCGATGTTCATACTCTTCTTCGATTGCCTACGGGAATCTTTTATGCTCAAGGGGTCAAAGCGAATGTTCTTTTCTTTGACCGTAAGCCGGCTTCCGAATCGCCATGGACTCAGCGAGTCTGGATCTATGACTTGCGCACGAACATGCATTTCACACTGAAAGAAAATCCTCTTACGCGCACCGATCTCGATGATTTTGTTTCCTGCTACAATCCGACGAACCGTCATGAGCGAAAGGAAACAGAAAAATTCAAGCGCTACGCCTATGACGATTTGCTGAAAAGAGACAAAGTAAATATGGATATCTTCTGGTTGAAAGATGAAAGTCTCGAAGAATCGGCGAATTTACCATTGCCCGGCATTATCGCCAGAGAAATCACAGAGGATCTCGAAGCTGCTTTACAGCAATTTGGCTTGATCGCTGACGACCTCAATCCGAGTTCATAGTCCGTTCGTTCTGTTACATTGAGAAGCGGTTTACCGCAAGGCAAAATGCTATTATTCTTTAATCAGACAAATTGCCCGCTCGCCCGGCAATGAAAGATGAGGGAGATGATTTCGTGAGAATTGATGAACTTCTAGTCCGGATAAAAACGGTTGAAGATGCCGGGTTATCTTCTGAGATGAAACGTGCGTTAGATAAACAAAATCTACTCGGAATGCCGTTAGTTGAACAGATAAATCAAATGATGGCTCCCGTGGATGCAGCAAAGCGTATCTTCGAACTCGATTACGGAATAAGCCGATTTATTCAAGAATATGACAAGATGTTCTCTGCCACAGACCAACTTGAAAGTGCTGCTTCTCAGCTGGGCGTTCAATCTCTGGAAGCAATGAAGAATTATGAATCCTTCATATGTAATTTGGACGCTACGCAAAGTTTTCGAGCATTGCAGAACGTGTTGGGTATTTCCGCGTACAATAGTTTGTCGGAACAGCTTTCAATTCTTGCGGACCTCTACACTGAGCGAAATCTACTCTACCAGGATGCATTCAAAGAATTTCAAAACGTTAACGAACTTTATAAATTAGCAAAATCTAGTCTTAATGAATTCGCCCAGGACTATGGACAGCTAAACCAATCGTTCAATGACGACCTTATGCCAGCGGTCGAGGCTGCCCTGGCCTTTCAACCCACCACTGAATATTTAAAGTGGTTCGCTCGATATGAGGACACCTTATTAGATTTCGCTCGTTCTCTTCCGGACCTGTTGGAAGGGTGGATCGAGCAAGAACTCGGACTGGACCAACCGGCAAAAGAAGAACTTCGGAGGCTTTTAAATCGCGTCCGTAAGAAACTTCCCCTGTTGCTATTCCGGGGCACACGGGTAATTGTGTTTGAATTTCTCTTTCAACTTGTTCTAAAGCCATTATTCACCAAAGCGCTGGAACCAAGCAATTTTGAAGATGTTTTCGTGACAGCAATAAGCACAGTTTTCGCTCTGCTTGTTGATAAGAGATGCGATCAGCTGTGGCCAAAAGTTAGTGAGTTCGTGGATGGTTCTCTTACCCAGTGTTTTAGTTTTGCAAATGAAGATGGGGTGTTTGAATGTGAAGTCTATAACTCTTTGCCTGAAAACGGGTCTGACCGAAAAATAGTACTTTTCGAACCAGGCATTCCAGCTGAAGAATCCACTCTGATCCGAACTGGTGTTCAGATTGCCAAGAACGTTTTCCCCAATCACATTGTTACCATAATGCAAGATGAGGGAGTACTTCGTGAGTTCCAAGAAAGCGACCCATACCTATCTTCTCCAGCTTTGGGAATATACGGGGACGTGAACGAAAACTCGCGTGAGTATCTGTGGATGGTACCAATCCGTAGAAAGAAAAAACTGGTACGTTCCATGATTATTTGGACCGAGGTTCGATCCGACTAATCGGCCAAGGGGAATCCTACAGCTTGATGCTGTTCGGCTCCTTTCTTTTTTGTCTGCCTTTTCAACTGTTTGAAGCCCCATTGCTAAGGCTTCTTTCTTAGATTGATCTGGAAGTCGCTGCAATCACATCGTATGCTTGTTTCAGATCCCTTCATTGGTTCTAAGTAGACGAAACTGTTGCATTTGCCGCAGCGAAAAGACTGTACTAACTGAGAATAGGCTTCGATCACTGGGCGAAATGCATCGGGGCCCCAGTTTGCCCATTCATTGTAGTGAATGCTTGGATTGATCATCCAATTATTAGAGTTGATGCGTTCAACCAGTTTACTAAACGTTTCATGAGTAGACTTCAAATGTTCAAATGATTCTGTTTGGCCCCATGATTGAGCAGCATCCTTTGCTGCTTTTAGAAGTTTATTCCATCTTCCAATTACGGCCGGGATTAAATCGCCAGCGTCATACATTCCACCGATTTGCCCTGGAACCGCTGCACGTAGCCTTGAGGCGAGTTGCTGCCCTGAATATTCCAAGAATCGTCTTAAAGCTTGGGCAGCATCCGAAACGTTTCCCTTTGCGAGACTCCTCTGAATCTCTGTCCAGATCTCCTCGTATTCCCAGACGTGAGGGCCATCCTCAACACTCCATCGGCGGAATTCCAGAACCGACTTCGGCGATACCAACCCTTCATAAATCATGTTTTGCTTCCAAGCTGTATCGTGAGTTGTCATTATTAGCTGAGTACCCGGGAACTCTGTTTTAAGAAGTTTGCAAAACTCATTTCGATGGTTTGCATCGACTGACATCAGGACATCATCGAGAACGGCAAAGGTAAAATCATTTCCCAATGTTCGTTTCATCAATGCCAAGTATAGGCATACTCCCATACCATCCTGATGTCCCTCACTGTGATATGCCCCTGGAGGAAAAAAGCCTCGGCCGTAAAAGTCGACATCGAATCCGAGTTTACCCAAAGATGGCGCCAATCTACCTCGGAAGTCAGCCTCGTCTTCACGATTAATAATTGCATAATAGCGGCTAAAATCTTTTTCAACTTCTTGATATATGCCGGTCAGAACAGATTTGGTAGTGTCAACGTATTTGGAAAAAACTAGACTAGTGAGTTCTGAGCGTCTTTTCCATAATTCCTGAAGTCTACGTGCTTTTCGATATATTTCTAATCTTTCATGAGCAACAATCAGGTATTCTTTTGCCTCGTCTTCCTTAGAAACATCCGGAAGAGATTGAATTGCCCGATGAATTTCTTCGAGGATCGATTGAACTTCAGGGGCCAGATTCCTCCATCCGCGCTCAAGTGCTTTCTTAGTGGCTTCAAAATGATCTACTCTTGCCAGTCCTTCACGAAGCGATTTTAAACCTGCAAGCCATGTGTCAAAAGCCGATAGATCCTGGGCCAGTTTTAATGGTTTCGCATAACCACGTATCGTGCTCAACAAGGTGTGCATCTGCAGAATAGCGTTTGACAGTGGAATGGATAAGTTCTGCAACCGGGTTTGCAGGGCATTTGCTTCTTTAGCTTGTTCGATTTTCGCAATCACCAAACTTCGAAGATCCTCAATCGCCCAAGGCGTATCTCAAAATGGGCATAAGGCATCTTCGAGTATATCGATACCTTGTTTCAGAAAAGAAAATCGCCGAAGATTCTTAAGAAGGTTTGGGTTGGATTCGAGGGTTGAGAACAGCGAAAGCATTCCCGCCACACTGTTAAGCAAATCTGAAGGTTCTTTGCTGTAAAGAGCGGTGTTAACGGCTTCGAATTCGGCAAGAGCTGTTTTTTTGCTCACAAGAATTTTCTGCTGGTGAGTCGCACTGCTGAAGCCCGTCTTGAGTGAGGTATCTTTGGCAAGTTCTGTTATCTGCGCGAGCCCTAGGGTCGATCGTCTGAGATTTGCTGCTTCTAGCACAAGGGCAGGCCTGAGTTCTTCAATTTTGAGGGCCATCAATAAGTCCGTTCTGGAACGAAGGACTGATTCGTCGGCTTTTTTTTGTTCCGCAGCGCAAGCGTTGGCAATTTTTTGAAGACTCGCTCGAACTTTTTCCACCTGCTCCAGTTTAAGGAGAGCTTGAACTTCCTTAGCGCGTTCACCCGGCTCTGTTATTACATATTTTAGAATTTCGCGCCTTGACAATGTGAATTCCGGATGGACAGCAAGCTCTGCAATAACGGACTTAACGTCGGGATCATCTGGTCTGATAACGGGATTCCTTGGATTCTCAATAGAACGTTCGATTGTGAATGATTTCCCAAGTCGCGGTGCAAAGGCCTTTAGTTTTACGACGGCTAATTTGGGTTGAGTCCTGAAGTCCACATGAGGTC
>JBKKAT010000381.1:0-3075 GCA_046714535.1 Acidobacteriota bacterium
GCTTATCAGGCGTGCGCTCTAACCAAAGCTGAGCTATAGGCCCCCACGAGATTGCAGATTGCTGATGTTAGATTTTAGATTGAAGAACGCTTTTAGCGCAATTTGCAATAGGAAAGGGTAGTTCGACACGGACTGCTTGTCAAGAAAAAGGCGAGCGCCCAAAAGCCCGCCTTTTGATGATCAATTCGACTTAATTACAGAGCGACCGATACTGGCAACTTAACGAAGTGCTGCGGGAATACTGTCCATCCGTAAAATCCCACATGCAGGCATCTTCGGTGTAGTCCATAATGTTCTCAACTGGATCGGGTCCACCGCCCGAGCATGTATCCCTGCTTCCCGGCGGTATGCAATCGTAGTTAGGACTCGCTTCAGCGGGAGTATCGCTCACAAAATCTCCGTTTCCCTGACATCCTCCCTGAAAAGTATGATAGAGCCCAACCCAATGCCCGACTTCATGAGTTCCAGTATCGCCTTCGTTGTAAGGAACCAGTGGACCGCCGGGGAGGGACTGGTAATGGACCACGACTCCATCATTCTTGAGTTGCGAAGAGCAATTCGTTGGAAAAGTAGCAAATCCCAATAAGTTCTGTCCAACTTTGTTCGTATAGAAATTGAGATCGGCGCATGTACCCTGGTGAAGCGCCGCCTTCATCTTATTGGCGCTTTTGCCATTGAACCATTGGGAATTCGTCACGCGATTCACCGGCTCTTGTAGAACGAAATTGAAATTTGGTAACTTCGCATTTAATTCGCTCATTTGAGCGTGGATCCAACTAATGGGAATGTTACCTCCCGCGACGGTTGTATCTTTCCGAAGAACATGAAAATAGACTTTGACCGTCGGGATTGCATTGGCATTCACCCGATGTCCAAAATCTCTAAGCCACCTTTTGTGAGATTTTTCAATTGCCTTTGCTTCATCTTCATATACGATCCTGGTGCCGCAGCGAAGTCCTTTTTCTTTGAACTCTCGTTTAGATACTTTTCCTTCTTTTTCAAAATCGACCGCGAGCAACGTGCTGCAAAGACAAAATGCAATTGCCAGTGAAAACAATGTGATCCTGTGGTGCATGTTTTCCCTCCGTTAAATACACAATATGCCAAAAAATAAAAAAGGCGAACCTTTCGGTTCGCCTTTTTCTTCAGGGAATTTTCTCAAAATCCCCGAGGGAGCTTTATGATTGCATCCCCAAAATTCCGGTTATTTACCGAAACGATACGTTGTGAACTGCGCATCCATTCTGACATCCTGACCATTAGTAAACTCCCACATACAAGCATCATCTGTATAGTCCATGAAATTCTGGACCGGATCTGTGCCCGCGATATTTTTACATGTATCTCTGCTGCCTGGAGCAGGACAACCATACGCGGGACTTCTTTCGGCCGCGGTGTCGGACACCAGATCGCCCCCACTTGTTGCACTTTTGGCGCAGCCGCCCTGGAATGTGTGATAGAGTCCCATCCAATGACCAACCTCATGGGTTGCGGTATCCCCTTCATTGTACGGATCTGTGCTGCCACCCGGCACGGATGAATGAAGAATGACGACGCCGTCATAGCTTGGGTCGCCCGCGTAATTTGCGGGGAAAGTTGCCCATCCAAGTAAACTGCCGTTGCCCGCATTCGTTGAATAAATATTCAGGTCATCAGCTGTACCCACTCGCAACGCAGTCTTCATTGCCCTTTCAGCAGAAGTTCCGCTTCCCGCGTTGTACCAGGTAGCGTTTGTTGTACGTGTAACAGTAACCAGATTGAAAGACCATCCCCACGAAGCATAAGCAGCATTCAGTACATTCATTTGATCATTGATCATTTGAGTCGTAATATCCCCATTTGCAACTCCTGATCCCGCTCTTACCACGTGAAAGTAGGTATTGATCACTCCTCCGTTTACTTGTGCGAAGGCGTGGTCCTTCATGAAATGAGCGACTTCCTTTTCGACTAACGACGCTTCATAGGAATTGAGATCCTTAACGCCGCAACGAAGACCACTATTTACAAACGCTTCTTTGTTCACGAATTCCGTGCCCTTCCAGTTGAAGGGCGTTTTATCTTCGCGATCGTATGCCACACCAAAAGACGTAAACGTGACAAAACAAATCGCCGTTAGCACAAAAATGGTTAGTTTCTTCATTTCGAGTTTGCCTCCCTCGAGTTTTGAATCGTCGCACTCACTCTAGCAAGGTGCTTGCCAAACCTTGCTCGAGGCTGCCTGCGTGACGCAAGACACCAATAATAGCACAGTGTGAGTTTCGTGAAACCAGAAAAAAGCGCTTAAGTATATGAAAATAAAAGAGTTCGTGCGCCGCAAACGATCCTTGCAGTGGAAGTAACTCTGGTGGCGTTTTAATATTGATAAATCATGCGAATACTGCTGCTTCTCTTGCTTTGTTTGAGCTCGAATGCCTTCGCGCAGATTCAAGCTTTTACAGAAACAGACGGAACCATCTGGTTCGGAAACGAGGAGCGATTGCTCAAGTGGTCCGGATCGAAAGTGGAAGTTGCCTCCGGCTATATGCCGAACGGGAGAATCAACGCTCTGGTGGGCGATGCCAGCGGAACTCTCTGGGTTGGAACGGACCAAAACTTAGTTCGCTGCCGGGACAATGCTTGTGAAAACTACTCCGGCATACCGGCCGCAGCAGTTGTGTCTCTTGCCACGGGAAAGAATCAAGCTCTCTGGGTGTTAACGAGCGACAAGCTCTACACCATCCAGGGCAAAACGGTGACTTCAGCAGCCATTCCTTCTACTGAATTAGAGACGCTCGCAGTGGGTCCGGATGATTCGGCGTGGATTGGAACGCGGGCTGCTGTGAAACGTTATCGCAGTGGCCGGTTTGAAGATGTGATGAAAACGTTTGCTCAGGCAATGAAGCTCGATCACAAAAACGCGCTCTGGATCGGTTCCGGCCATGAGATCACAAAATGGCAAGACCGGAAAACGGAAGCTTTCCTGCTCCCACCTCCGCCGGCGAACGTCCGCATGAGACCGCCGATCACAAGCATCCTCCCTACAAAATCGGAAAAACTCTACGTGGGAACTCATCTCGGATTGTTCCTGCTCACCGG
>JBKKAT010000382.1:0-4623 GCA_046714535.1 Acidobacteriota bacterium
CATCGGTGGGAGCCTTCATTCCGCCATATGTCATTTCAACTCCGAAATGACCCGGACCAGTCTTTGCTTTGCTTGGACCCCAATCCAATCCATCAAGACCTGTTTTGACAGAGTGTCCGCCTGGAAGATTTTTCGTTACATCGATTTTTTCATCAAGATGAACATTTGGATCGAGATTGGGATGTAGATCCGGGAGATTCTTTAGCGTTGGTTCCGAAGGGATCGGAAAGTGTAATTGCAATTCCGACTGCCGGGACAAACCACCAAGTCGAGATTCGTAATGAGCACCTTTCGAGTCAGTTGTTACTGCTTTTTCTTTTGTCACCTGCTCTGCATCGACCGGTACGTTTCCTGCCGGGTCTGTTTTTTGGACAGATTCCGTTTCCGAAGCTTGTTGTGTTGCCAGTTTTGGTTCATTGGTTGGAATCGGTCGGTTGCCCGGGGGACTAATTCTCGACATAGAGGGATCTCCTTTTCATAACTTGAGATAACCACTTTTAGCTAGCGGAATACCGGTGGCGTATTCCCCAAAAGATGCTGGAAGGGGTGATGTGAGTATCCTCTTTTTCTAATAAATTAGCAATGAGAACCGGAAACGAGTCTCGTCGAATCTTTGAAGAACTGATTCTTCCTAAACCTAAGGTCGGCGGTTCCAGTCCGTCCGGGGCCACTTGCGTCGGCGCTCGCGCGTCTTTGCGTTGAGGGGCTGTCTCATCGCTCCCGAAAACAGACTCACAGAAAGACTTTACGGAAGCACGATCGTGCTAGAGTAGACACATCTGTGCGGCAAATCCTCTATCTTCTGATCCTCTGCGGCATTAGCATCGTCTTCTGGACTTTGGATCACCGGACCGAGTTTTATATGGGTGATTCGGCTAGCTATGTGCGGACGGCGGTACAGGACTACATTCCACCGGACCGTTCTTTTGTTTACGGTTTCATCATTCGATGGATTGCCTTGCCGTTTCATTCGCTCAAACCGCTGATGATCGCGCAGGGGCTCGCTGGAATTTTGAGCTGCGCAGGGCTCGCGATTTGTCTCAAACGTTGTGGCCCGGTGAATGTCAGCAACAATGTGTGTTTCCTCATGGCACTGCTGTTCTGCGTTGAACCAATGCACATGATGTTTCAGCGTTATGTGCTCACGGAGGCGCTCACGATGCCGGTTTTTATAGCGTACTTGATGGCTAGCTTGTCGTACCTGAAAAAGCGCCACTGGATCAACCTGGCAATTTTGCAGGTATTGGGAATTGCATTGATCAGCATGCGATTGATCTTCCTTCCCCTGGTGCTGATGAATGCTGTGATTCTTCCACTGCTAATGTCCCGTAGATGTTTGCGCCAGGCACTCGCGCATGTTTTGACGAATGTGTTTCTCATTCTAGTGTTTCATGGCGGCTATTGCATGTTGAACGGCAAGTTGTCGAAGGCGCCGCCGGCCTATACGTATTGGGACGGGTTTGTAGAACTGAGCGCCTGGGCGCCGGTTGTGACCGTCAGCAGCGCGGCTAATCCACAGGTGGCCGAGATTATCGGCCAGGGGTTTGAGTACGACCTTAACAAGTTCGACCGCCGCTTTTACCAATTGTGGGATGCCAAGGGCATCGTCTTCAGGATCAAAAGCATTGCCCCGGACTTAGTGACCGCCAATCGCTGGGCCAAAATCACTGCGCGCCGAGCGTTGGCGCAAAATCCTTTCGCAGTTCTCACGGTCGCGCTAAAAACTTACTTTGAGTTCAATACATACGCAATGATTCAGAATGAGCTGAGAATCGATCGCGGTGATGACAGGCCCGTGAGCAAGAACCTGGTGAAGTGGTTGAAACAAAATTTCTCTGCGGACACCCATGAGTTCATCGAACAGAATGGCGAATACTGGCAAATGCCATCCCTGACCAAACTCATCCAGGATCATACGGCTCTCTGGATGCTACTGCTGGTTCAAACTCCCTGGCTCTGCCTTGTTGCCGGGGCGCTAAACAAAGATTGCCGGCTATTTTGTTTCTACTTGAGCGCAGTTTCCTTCATATATATAGCGACCGTTTGTTTTCTCACGCCGCTGGTGATCACTCGACTCCTTTATCCACTCACAGTCCCCTTTTTTCTGTCAGTGGGATGGATGATCGCTTTCGCCAAACCAACATCGTTGCCATCGCGATTTAAAGCCAAAAACGCTTTGCTGACCAGTCCATGATACAATCGCTGAAACCACCGCAAGGAGGATCATGTCAGATAAAGAAGAAAAAAAACAGGATGAATCGGAGAAACCGGAATTGAATGACGAAGAACTGGGTCTTGTTTCGGGGGGAGTCTCCGACGAGAGGTGTATGATATGCGGCGTCCCCTACGACAAGTGCCGCCCGGAGCTACATTGAAACAAACCGATGTCTTCTGAACTATTCGACAAATAAATATCCCTCTGAAGTGTTCGTACCTCCCCGCTGATCATTGATCGCTTAGTGCCAAACCAGCATGCTTCGATTAACTCGATGCCTGTTTTGGCTGTAAGGGCCGAGCAAAAATACCTGACCTGTTACCGATTCGAAGAAACGCCAGCAGGACACTCCACTCAAAAGCAAATGGTTCGTCATTAGAAAGGGACCTTCGAGCCGGTGCTTTGCCTTCTTATGAAGAGGCTCTGCGGAATTCAAAGCATACAAGCAGATTGACATCAGAAATTGCCGGATGGGGAGCGTTGACGCGTTTTTGCGTATGCGCGTCTCCGCGATATCATTCAGAATTGAAATGTCGGCAAAATTAGATCCCGAAAACGAGTTTGTAGAAAGTATTTTTAATTACTGCGATCGCTGGTGTGAGCGTTGCAGCATGAGTTCCCGTTGCCGTCTGTTTTCCATGGAATCCAAGCGGCGCGCTGATCATATTGCGACCGGAAAAGATCCAGATGATCTCGACACGGTATTCAACGACATCCGAACAACGCTGAAACAAGCCAAAGAAATGATCCTGCAGGAAGCTTCCTCCCGTGGGATCAAAACTGAAGAACTGGAGGAAGAAGAGATCCTTCGGGTAGATACATCTGCGCATCCGTTGCATGTTTCAGCCAAAGCATTGAGTTTTCGTATTCATCATTTCCGGGAACTCTTAGGCAAGATACTCAATGAAGAAGCGAATAAAGAAACCGGGATTGAACATCTGCCAGCGCTGCAGGATGCATTCGAGATACTTGCGTGGTATGAGTTTCAATTCTTTGTGAAGATTCAGCGCGCATTGCCGCCGATCCTTGCAAAGGCAAAGGATGAAGAACTTCATGATGCAAATGGAAGCGCCAAGGTTGCCTGGATTGGATTGACAAGATGTCTGGATGCGTTGACTCGAATCGTACAGATCCTGCCCTGGATGCATCCAGAAATCCTCCCTTCGCTCAACAACGTGTACCAGTTAATTGATCTCCTGGATCACACAATACCGGGTCATAAGAATTTCAAGCGACCGGGATTTGATGACTAAGTTCGTTGAATCGGAACCCTTGATCTTCTCGATGGTTTGGACGCACGAGAGAGATTGAAATCAGGATGGCGCTGGGGGCAAAGCGAACATCTATTTTCAAATTGATTCTGAATCAAGGACTTACACTGGGAGTCTTTGGAGTTGCGGCTGGTCTGGTGATTTGTGTTGCTGTAACAAGGTTGCTCGCCTCATTATTATTTGGAGTCAGCCCGACTGATCCATCCACGCTTGCCGGGTTTTCGGTTCTGCTGATCGCCGTTGTTGCCGCAGCGTGTATTGTGCCGGCACGAAAAGCAACACGAGTCAATCCGATTGTCGCGCTGAGCCAGGAATGAATGTCGCTGATCCGAATCGGCTGCTGAAATTGTGGCGCCGGCGCGCTTGGTCGCGTCTTGCTCAATTCAATTTGCGTTTCTCAAATTCCAGGCGTTTCTTTACCGCTTCCTCAACCAAATCAGCGATAACCTCAGCATTGTGTTCATTGGCATTTGCCTGAATTTCGCTTAAGGCATCGCTAATGGAGTCCATCTTTTCAGCAAGGAAATCGCGCGCCGCTTGCAAAGCTTCGATGTCCCCTGTTTCCCAGTAACCGCCTTCATCGATCACCTCCAAACCTGGCATGTAACGGTTGAGAATGTATCGAAGCAGATCGACCACCGCGACGTGCGTTTCTATAGGTGCGTACTGGGTTTTAACAAAACACCATGAACTTTCCGGATTTTCTCCGTTCTCAACGCGTGGAGGATGCAACCTTCCTTCAGAATCAAATAGAAAATAAATAGGATCACATTCTTTATGCGGATAAAGAACAATCGCCACAACATCCGTATCCGCTTGCGACGTGAAATCCTGGTTCTTCCAACCTGAAGTTGTAGCAAGGGCAATCAAATCCTGATATAGCTCCTGAATGCGATCAGGACTGCAATGTCCTCTGTAATGAATTGACACTCCCATATGACACTCTTGTTGTTTGTTTTGCGATTGTTATCAGCGAGGCAACATGTGATCTCTGCGGTAAGGGAGATCCTCATGTGCCGGCATTTCGTATTCCGGAAATTCTTCCTTCCACCATGAACGTGTTTCTTCGTCAGCGTAGTATTTCAGCCAGAAAAATGTGTCCTCTTCACCTCCCGAACCGATCAAGTCGATGCGGGT
>JBKKAT010000383.1:0-5317 GCA_046714535.1 Acidobacteriota bacterium
GCTTTACTGGTTCCGGTGAACGTACGTTGTCCGGTGATCATCTCAAATAGAATTTCACCCAGCGCAAAGATATCCGTGCGCGGATCTGCTTCCTTTCCTTCCAACTGTTCGGGCGCCATGTACTGAACGGTGCCCAGAATCGTGCCCTCTTCTGTCAGCGGTCTGTCGCGCGTTTCCAGATGAGAATCTGCGTGTGCGCCACCTTTCAACTGATACTTTGCGAGACCAAAATCGAGCAGTTTTGCGCCGGACTTTGTTAGCATGATGTTGGCAGGCTTTAAATCGCGATGAACCACCCCTTGCCTGTGAGCTTTGTCCAGCGCTTCTGCGATCTGAATTCCATACTTCAAGACCTGATCGACAGGAAGCGAACCTTTGTCCAAACGATGCGCAAGCGACTGACCTTCCAGAAACTCCATCACTAAAAAATCAATGCCGTTGTGATGACCGATATCATAGAGCGAACAAATATTCGGATGAGATAAACTGGAGATCGTGCGCGCTTCCCTTTCAAACCGTTGCTTCATCTGTGGATTTTCGGAAAAATGAGCAGGCAGCACCTTAATCGCAACAGTGCGCTCCAGCCGCGTATCCCTCGCGCGATACACTTCTCCCATTCCGCCTGCGCCGATCGGCGAAACGATTTCATAAGGTCCCAGTTTGCTTCCGTTCGTCAGTGGCATAGCATCAGCTCATCAATTGGGAAAAGGAACCTTGATAGTCTAACATCGAAACTTCAAACCCAGCAGGATCCAGGATTTTCTTATGTTGAAAACCACCCTGGCATTGGATCAAATTTAGAACATGGTAAAGAAATCAGTTTTCAGTTTTTTCCTTTTTGTTTGTTGATGAGGCTCGTAGAATCTGGTTTGCCGGTGTTGGGGTACCAATACATAGCGAAAGCGTATTAGCGATCGATAGCGTTTTCAGCTGCTATGTTTCATCCTGGTTCTCAGCTTTCCGTTTTTTTGAATTTTTCCATGTCAAGGCAAAACGAAGTCACATTTTTCATCAGCATCCCGTGGCATCTTGACAGCATCTTTTTGGAGCACTATGATGACACTGTGAGAACGACTGTTACGATTGATGATGATGTTGCGAAGGAGCTTAAAAAACGTGCCAGGAGCACTGAAAAGAGCTTTAAAGAGGTTTTGAATGACTCTCTCAGGTTGGCTTTTAGTTTGTCGCGCGCGCCTGGTAAACAGCGAAAGAGATTTCACGTCAAAGCACATCGATCGGCGTTTCGAGCAGGTGTGGATGTTGAGAAATTAAACCAGCTGGTCGACCAACTGGATGCAGAAAACAGTAGCAGGTCCTTGCTCATCAGGAAATGATCGTACCGGACATCAATCTTCTCGTTTACGCTTACAATGAGCTGGCGCCGTTCCATTCAAACGCTAAAAAATGGTGGGAGGATCTCCTTTCGAAAGACACCCTGGTTGGGATTCCATGGGCTGTCAGCCTTGGCTTTATTCGATTGATGACGCACCGTCAGGTTTTAGAGGAACCGCTCGCCGTGGAGACTTGCTGTGATATCGTGCAGGAATGGTACGAGAGACCGAATGTACAGCCTTTAGAGCCTGGATCGAGGCATTTGTTGATATTTCGGAACTTCTTATTAGAAATCGGTGTTGGCGGTAATCTCGTAACGGATGCACATGTAGCCGCGCTCGCCGTAGAACATTCGTGTGAATTGCATTCCAATGATTCTGATTTCTCTCGCTTTCCGGGTCTGCGATGGCTGAATCCGCTCGCTAAGTAGACCTCAGCGAAGCTCGAATCACACGGTGACTCACGGATCAGTCCCCCCGTGGCTCCAGAATCTACTCGCTTGAGTAGCTCCGGCCCTGCTAATAGGGGGCCGCCGCTCCGTTGCCGGTTGGGCCTCGGGTAGTGCAATCGATTCGCAAGACACGATGACCTTCAGCGCATTAACAGGTGTGCGGTCAGTGAATGAGCTGTTTCCATTTACTCGTGCTTCCGATGCTTACGAACGCATGATGAGTGGTCATGCGCGTTTTCGCGTGGTTCTAACTATGGAGGTCTAGCATTGATTCTTGCAGAATTCAGCTTATTTTTTCAGTTATGGTACAGAAGAAGGCGCCTCAAAAAAGCGCATCGAAGACATCTAAACGCACAAGACCTGTAGCAGTGGATCAACAAAATCCTGCGTCCACAAATGTAGCGGCGCTCGTAGAATCATTGGCAAAACGAAAAGAGCGCAAGAAAGCCAAACGCTAATTACCGGGCCATTTGCGTAAGTTTTATTTTCTGTTCCGCGGATCGTCCGCAGGATCTCTATTTAGATGGTGCCGGCGCAGCCATACTGGTATTCCAGATGTCGCGATAGAGTTTCCATGCGCCACCTTCCTTTTTCCAGACAACCACATACTTGCCATGATCGACTTCTTTTCCATCCGGGCTGAGAATCTTAAAATGACCGGTTTCAACTCCCAGGTTACCATCGCTTTCCGTTTCAGCGGTTTCGAGTTGCACATTCATTCCTGCATCCATAAAACCTTTCCAAAAAGCCTGGATCGCATCCCTTCCCTTAATCATTTCGGAATTCGGTGGAAGTGCGATGGCATCTTTTGCATAAAAGGCTCCCAGACGCGGAGCATCCTTCGCGGCGACAGCTGCCGGAAAGTCTTTCATGGCCGCTTGAACCGCAGCTTTGAAATCGGCTGCAACATCGGCTGCCATCAGAACTGAGCTGCAAAAGAGTAAAAAAAGAACCATGAACATTGTTCGTTTCATTTTCTTTCTCCTGATTCGGGTTTTGCTAAACCGATAGAAATGTATCACGCAATCACAAATGCAGAAAGCTCGTACGATGTCTACTATATAATGCAAATCACGAATGTCATTGTGAACGCATGAAAGTGATGAGCCTCGTCGGGGCAAGACCGAACTTCATTAAAATCAGTCCGATTATCCAGGCGCTTCAGGCGAAGGAGCGTATCCAAACCGTCTTGATCCATTCCGGACAGCATTATGATCCCGCGATGTCGGAGTTTTTTTTCCGCGATTTGAACATTCCGGAACCGGATGTCAATTTGGATATTGGATCAGGCACGCATGCTGAACAAACAGGCAAAATCATGATCGCATTCGAAAAGGTGTGCCTTGCTGAAAAACCGGACCTCATCATCGTGGTGGGCGATGTAAATTCCACACTCGCGGGAGCCCTGGTAGCGGCAAAATTGCAGCATCCGCTCGCGCACGTTGAAGCCGGGCTCCGGAGTTTCGATAGAACCATGCCTGAAGAAATCAATCGCGTACTGACGGATGCCGTTGCGGATCTTTTATTCTCAACAGAAGAGGAAGCCAGCGCGAATCTGATCAACGAAGGAATTGCTTCGAAAAAGATTTTCTTTGTAGGAAACGTGATGATTGACTCGCTGTTCCAGCTTACAAAACGGCCGGATATTCAAAAACGGTTGGAACCATATGATTTGAAAGAATCCCAATACGCTCTCGTCACGTTGCACAGACCGGAAAACGTCGATCAGTTGCCTAATCTAAGAAATCTGCTGGAACTGATGGGCCAGTTGCAGAAGAAAATCACTGTGGTTTTTCCCATGCATCCGCGGACCCGGAAATTTCTCAAGGATGCAGGCCTCATGAACGAACTCGAGAGTTACAGGAAACTTCGAATCCTCGAACCGGTGGGGTACCTGGATTTTGTTTGCTTGATGAAATTTGCAAAATTTGTCCTGACCGATTCAGGAGGAATTCAAGAAGAGACAACGGCACTCGGTGTTCCCTGCATTACTGTCAGAAAAAATACCGAGCGGCCGGTAACAGTCACCCAGGGCACCAACATCGTTGCAGGATTGAATCCGGCGGACATTCTTGCCTATTGCGAAAAAGCTCTGAAAGGTGAATGGAAGGCTTCCCGTCTGCCTCCGCTTTGGGATGGCAAAGCGGCTGAAAGAATTGTTCAGATCATTTGCGAGAAATATAGTGCCGGCTAAAGCCGGCGACCCATAATGCCGGCTGAAGCCGGCGCTCCATAATCGCGAAGGCGTTCCGCAGCAATCGCCTCCCAATTGTAGTGATCCCTCATCTTTTTCAAACCGACCTGGCTCATGCGCGCGCGCAAATCTTTGTTCTTTAATTGAAGAATTTTTTCTGCGAGATCCAGATGGTTTGCTTCCTCATAAAGTAAACCGTTTCCGTCGATTCTCTCCCGAACTTCGATTTTTTCACTTAAGATCAGCGGCAATCCGCACGCCATTGCATCCAATTGACTCGTAGATTCCTGAGACGGCCACACGCCGATATCCGCGGCCCAATAGAAGCTTTTTAATTCTTTCACCGCAACAAAATTCCGCACAAAACAGCCGTTCTTCAAACGGATCTCATCCTTTTCTGTCTCCGTTCCGTTCCCAACAAAAAGGCCAAAGATTCGCTCCCGCCGGTTTTGCAATTCGTGAATCGCGTCCGCTAAACATTGAGGATTTTTGTCTTTACTGAATCTGCCTGTGTAGATACAAAGCAGATCTTCGTCCGTCAAACCCAAATCTTTTCTCAGTGAATTCCTTGTAGTCTGCCTTGCTTCTTCACCCGGCACGAAAAACAGTTCCGTATCCACGCCGAGCGGTTGGATTTTCACTTTCCTTTTTGGGACACCAAAATAGTTGATTGCAATTTTCGCTGCATCGGAGGATATCGGATAACAACGCGAAACCACTTCGCCTATAAACTGACAACGCCTTTCCAGTGTATCGTGATTGCTGAAGAGAAGATTGCGCAAGGTTCTTCTCCACCGGTCCTTAAATTGCTTTTCTTGAAATACCGATGCGTGCAGATGAGAAGCTGTGAACAGTTTGATTCCCTTTTCCCTGCAAAAAAACGCCGATTCGTAAGTTGACTCCGAACTGACATCAAACGTCTGCACGATATCCGGTGATAATTCTTCGAGATACGCCGGTAAACCCACAATTCCCGGCATACCGGTTGTTTGAGCCAGAGGCAAACGGTGAAGCGTGAAACCATCGAGAATTTTGATTCCCGCAGAAACAATTCCAGGGCCCAGAAAGGGTTCATAGATCGCCTTGTATTCCGGAAAACTAAAATAGACCTGCGCAGTTGAAGTGATTACGTGGACGTCATGTCCCAGGGCAGCCATTGCTTTTGGCAACAGATTTTCCGCATAACCCATATTCTCAGAAAACCATTCCGATATGATTGTAATTTTCATTTGTTCAATTTGACTCGACTCAGGATACAGTTTAATCTGACAAAATCTTATCGCGATGCGCGTTATTAATGAAAGCAACAAACGGATCATTGCCCCGGGAAAGATGTCCCG
>JBKKAT010000384.1:0-3098 GCA_046714535.1 Acidobacteriota bacterium
GTTACAAGAAGTGCGGACTCTCCTTGAGCGTCAACGCGTCATCGAAAGTTTGGTTTCGCGACAGCAGGGGCCGAAACAGCAACTGCTTCCCGTACGACTGAGTCTTATTTACTTAGAGCTAATGATAAACTGTAATCAAAAGGGGGAGCATCATGAACCTTCGAATTCTCATTGCCTTCGTTGTTTTTGTCGTGAGTGTGGGTCTCGAGACACCATTCGCTGCAGATGCTATTGGGGTGGTGTATCGCGTGATAGCAACGAACAAGACTTCAACCATGCAGAAGGAAATGCAAGAGGCTGCCGAATCGGGTTTTCGATGGAACGGAGTGATGGGCGGCAATACGGCGTTTGGTGGAAAAGAAGTTGTTTCTGTAATGTCAAAAAGCTCCGGCCAGGAAAAGGAAACAGGGCGATACGACTACAGACTCATGGCCACCAGCAAAACATCAACTATGCAGAAGGAAATGCAGGAAGCCGGAGATGCGGGATTCGAATACAGAGGACAAACAATTTTTAATTCGATGTTTGGTGGGAAGGAAGTTGTAGTGATTCTGGAGAAAGATAAAGAGGCGACTCTCGTTCGTTATGAATATAGACTTGTAGCAACGAGCAAAACCTCCACGATGCAAAAGGAGCTACAGGAAGCTGGAGACGCGGGATTCGAGTTTGTAGGACTAACGGTGGCATCAACTGCACTTGGTGGAAATGAAGTGGTTAGCATTCTGAGAAGAAAGGTTCAAGAATGACAAAGCCAACTGCCCTGCTCATGATAGCCGTGCTGTTTTCTTTTCAGTCATATGCTGAAGACGATTCGTACTTAACCTGGACGGATCAGTATTGCTTGAGCATCGGCAAGGCTATGATGGCAAAAGGAAGAGTGGGCGGATTTTACTGGGGATTGCGGATCCGCCATACGGAACGTTCCTACAATTACAAACTTCGAGCAACATGGTTCACACCGGATGTGATCCGTGCCAACGCCAGATTGGAACAACGCAGAAATCGACTTACGGACGAACAGTCCAGACTCCTTGTTTCGGAAGCGGAAGCAGCTGGTGATACTGTCATCCTCGTAGAAATTGATCCCTCACAGGGATCTGGAGTAATCCCACTCGAATGGCAAGCATATCTTCAACCCAAAGGTCTAAAGGAGGATGACGAAGGCGCGGTGTCCGGCGTGCAAATACCAGCGCTACGAAAAATCAAAGCTCTCACGGGAGTTGGCCAACGTGACTACGCGTTTGACCAGTTTTGGCTTGTCTTTCCATTGATAAGAGACAAAGTTCCCGTGTTTTCAGACACGCAAAGTAAGGCTGAATTGATTGTTATCATTTATGACAGAGAAGGAAGCGTGGAGTGGACTATTCCATCATCGATTCATCAAAGATCGAGGGAATTGCTAAAGCAACGCACACTCGAGACTTCACAGCAATGATCTGTTGATCAAGGACATCCCGTTATCCAAAGAATTGCTGATCTAGTCCATGCCTTCGGGGAACCCGACATGATCGGGGATTCGATCCTCCGGCAAACCGGAAGCGGCTTCCATGCGGCCGGTCATGTTGTAAAGCGAAACAACGGCTGTAGCTTCATAAACGCCCGCGTCATCCCAACCGGCTGATCGAAGCGCTTCGGCATCGCGATCATCGATCAAGTGTGCTTGTTCGGTAAGCTTCTTTGCATAAGTGAGCAGCGCGCGGGTTTTCGGATCGAGATCATACTGCTGCCAGTTGGATGCAAATTTGGCGTCCAGGTGTTCATCTCCGGTCAGGCGGCGAACTGCCGCTGAATGAAGGCCCAGTCAAGGAGCGCCGCCAATGATGCCGTTGACTACCGTTGCGACCATCTCACGCTGCAATCTGGTTAGCGGTGAATCGGGCCGGAAATTCAAATGTTGATAAATCTCCGCAAGATGTCCGGCTAATTTCAAATCTACCAGCAGGATTTTATAAACGCCGGGCACAACTCCTCCATGCTGTTGCTTCGCCTGATCAAGGATGTCCTTTGTAATTCCGGTGGCATGATCGGGATCTATCGTTGGAATTCGAGCCATAGCGTTCCTCCTAATATATGGGGACCAGCCCCCACAATCACTGTAATAAACCACTAGATCACTCCTTTTTCCGGTAGTTGCCGGGCAAGGAATTGAAGAATCCCTTTCGCAACTTCGATTTCGTCGGAAAGGTATTCGTAGAAGTCTTCCGCATCGATTCTTAACAACAAACTTTCTTCTTCGGCGTTCGCAGAATAGGAGCGGGGCCCACCCGTTAGAACGGAAAGAACGCCGATTGTTTGATGCTCGATTGCCTCTTCATGAATATTCTTGATTCGGCTCGCCAAACGAACATGGCCGCGGACAACGAAATAAAAGGAGCTGGAAGATTCGCCCGCGGAGAAAATCGTATCTCCCTTTCCATACTCTTCTTCTTTTGCGATGTTTGCCAGCGCCAGTAATTCTTCCGCTGTAGCATTGGAGAACAATTCACAGTTCTGCAAAAGGAATACCTTTTCAATAGTTGCTACCTGTTCAGGCATTTTGTCTTACTCCGCGGCGAATGTCAGATCACCGGCACGCTGGGAAGCCCATGCAATCGTTTCCTGGATCAGCGGATCGCTGCGATCCATCAATGGCCGCAAATGCGGATAAAGATCCTGCCGTTTCTGTTGATAGATCCAATAAACGGCGCAAGCACTCAGCCATGAATCCGCGCCCTTCAACAACTCCAGAAGAGCTTCATCGTGGGTTCTCTGGCGAATCGGAAGAAAAGTATGCGCGCGACTCACCTTTACACCATCAGGAATATTATCGATGATCGGCAAAATCACGCGCCGGACCGAGCGTTCCAGGGAATTGTCCATATATTCAATGGCTGCATTTCGAAATGCCGGATCTTTACTCTTCAGACTGCTGTACGCATTAAAAATATCACGATGGGGATAGACCAGTGCGAGGAAACGGAAAATTCGATCGAAACTGGCATCCAATCTGCGATCGAGTGAACGGGTCAGAAAATTGTTTCCATCCTTCGAACCGCCTGACAAAAGAATTGCCTGCTTGATCGCAAGTTGATTAAAGTAATCTTCCGCTTCCTGAATCA
>JBKKAT010000385.1:0-5600 GCA_046714535.1 Acidobacteriota bacterium
CTCCCGCGCCATTGAATGAGGCATCGAACTGATCCCCTTTGATGATTCGATTTTCAAAAGGTTTGTTCCTTTTGTCGAAAGTGTGTAAAACGAAAGTACAATTTCCCGTGGAATGAAACGAACGAATGGTGCTTCCATCTTCGAAAAAGAATAATTCCACTTGATCGGCGTTCAGATCTTTGCCGGAAGTTTCGTCCGCTGTGAATACGTTCGACATCTTGGGGGCCTCTCGCACAGCAGAGACAGGGACCGGCGTAGGGACCGCCGGCGTCGCTGCATTCCGGACCGCGGGCGCATCTCCCTTTCCTTTCCCGGGTCTTGCAAACTTAATTTTCACATTGTTGCGGGCAACGATCTTTTCTACATTATTGTCCCCGGCTTCGAAGGTCACTTCTATCCGGTCGGCATGAATCCAATCGCGTCCCTGTGTGACTTCGACATTCTCGTCGAAATAAGCAAAACCGTTCTTGCGATCCACGGCTCCGCGCATTCCCGTGACAACGATGGGCTGGCGGTTTTCGCCTGCTTTGTTTACATATTGAATCTGCGGATCTTCCGGCAGAATCAGCATGTCTTCTTCGATTTTATAAACGAACCCGCGCGCTTTTCCATTCATCGTTTTCCAGTGAAAACGCGAAGGAGTTGTGGTGTGGAATTGACGCAACCGGCTGTCATAATTCAAAACGTGTGAAGTCACAGTCATATCCGTTTTCGATTTCACAACCACATCATCGATCACAGTGATTGTGTTGAAATCGCGCGAAATATTGCATTTTCGGCCGGTCACGCGGATCGTTTCATTTTCCTTGTCGTCAAAGAAAATAAAAAGTGGTTTTTCAAGCTGTTGGTTCTGGTTTTTGAACTTAACCGTTTTCTTGGCTTTGACTTCGTAGACTTTTATCCCCTTATCAAAATGACTGTATTCGAGGCCTCGAGTTTCCTGATCGATTTTTCTCCCCCGGCCTCCACGTCCGGTATCTGGCGCATCTTTCGCATCCGTTTTCCCGTAGTTCCACCAGACGTAAGCGCTGAAGCCGACCAATGCGACCATGAGAACGCGCGGAATCCACTTCAGGATTGTGAAACTTCGTACGGTTGCCTTTTTCATATTAGCTCTTGCTCGTGATCGTGCTCTTGCTCTTGCTCGAGTATGATCATGAGCACGATCATGAGCAAGAGTACTAAGCTTACGCTCGGATGCCTAATGTGTCCAGAACGGCCGGTTTCTCTCTCCAGTTCTCCTTCACTTTGACGATCAATTCGAGGTAAATCTTGCTCCCCAGTAAATCTTCAATATCCTGACGGGCAAGAGTTCCTATTTTTCGGATCATCTCCCCACCTTTGCCGATGATGATTCCTTTTTGTGTGTTTTTTTCTACCCAGATTTCAGCATAGATGGAAATCAATTTTGGCTTTTCCTCAAATGTGATCACTTGCACGGCCGTCGAATAGGGGATTTCCTGGTGAGTCAATTGGAAGATTTTTTCTCGAACCATTTCCGCCACCAGAGCCCGTTCCGGCATTTCAGTCAGATCCTCTTCACCAAACATCGCTTCTCCCTCGGGCAAGTGTTTGAAGATGGAATTTCTTAAGTCATCAATATTTTCTTCTTTTGTTGCGGAAACCGGCACGATTTCCAGAAAATCATAAGCTTTGCTATATACGTCCACCATCGGGTAAAGCTTATCTTTCGCGATCAAATCAATTTTGTTGATCACCAGGATCAAGGGTGGTTTTTTGTGCTTGATGTGTCCCATGATGAAGTCATCAACCTGAGCATCCCGTTCTGCATCGATCACCCAGAGCGCAAGATTCACATTGCTGATTGCGTTCAATGCAATACTGACCATTCGCTTATTCATCACACCAAAGGCTTTATGAATGCCCGGAAGATCCCAAAAAACGACCTGACCCTCCTGGTTTGTAAGAATTCCACTGATTCTATTGCGCGTGGTTTGGGGTTTGGAGGATACAATGGCGAGCTTTGTTCCAAGCAAAGCATTAAAAAGCGTAGATTTCCCTACGTTCGGACGTCCTATAAAACTAACAAATCCAAATTTCATAATTCAATTTTTAACAGAAGCTAACGAAGGAACGAAGATTTAGTTATTCTTTGTTAACTTCGTTATCTTTTGTTCAAATTATTAAGTTTCGGCTACTTCAGCATCCTCAGCCGTTAACGGAATCTGGCGGATGCGAACGCGATGAATGCGACGCTTATCCGCTTCTAAAATTTCGAGATTCATGTTCTGGTATTTTACTATTTCTCCCACAAGGGGAATTCTTCCTACAATGGAAAAAATCAAACCGCTGATCGTTTCAAAATCTTCATCGGAGACCTGAATTCCAAATAGTTCTTCCAGCCGTTCAATCGGAAATTTACCGGTCACGACATAAGCGCCATCCTTTTCGCGATGTCCTTCATCGGGCGCCTCATCAAACTCGTCTCCGATCTCACCCACGATCTCCTCGAGTAAGTCTTCTAAAGTCACGAGTCCCGAAGTGCCGCCATATTCGTCGATGACAATTGCCATTTGCGCGTGAGATTCGCGAAACTCCCGCAGCAAAGTGAATACTTTTTTTGTTTCGGGAACAAATTGTGCGGGACGCATGATCGTATCGACCCTGGCCTCTTTTTCTATTTCCGGGATCCTGATAACAAAATCCATCACGCCGACAATCCCAACAATATTATCCACACGCTCCTTATACACAGGGACTCTGCTGAAATTGTGCTCCTTGAAAAACTGGTGGAGTTCATCCAGCATGGCTAATGCTGAAATGGTTACCATATCCACGCGCGGCGTCATGACTTCCCGCACGGTGGTATTCTCAATGGTGCTGACCGCCTTGATGATATCCCCTTTGAATTCCCGGGATTCCACCTGTTCCTGCTCACCATTCGTCTTCTTCTCTTCTTCTTTTGTTTCATGACGAACTATGGGAGAGGATAGTTTGTCGACAATCCAGAGAGCAGGATAAAGCACATAACTGATAGCCTGAACCGTGATCCTGAAAATCTTGTGCAAGCCCGGTTTTGCAACCCAGTTCGGCAAAAGATAAAGGAGCGGGAACATCAGCAACATCACCGCGATGGCGGCAACAATATGAAGCTGCATGGCCCATTGAAACAGCAGAAGCACGACCGGCAATGCAAAAATGAGCCTGCACAATTGCAGGACTGCCAGCAGTTTTTCTTCGTTCTCAAAAAGCGTGGAAAGGGGGCTGAGCCGGTACCCGGATTCGGTTCGCCGTTCTAAAGGGAGCGTGATGTTCGCGAGTAAATCATGAGTAACGACGGAGAAACTCAAATACGCAAAAAAACAAATAACAAAGAGAAATGCATACCAGACGGTTTGAATCATAGTGCCAAAGTTCTGAGTGATGAGTAGTGAGACCAGTACGCCGGACTCATTACTCATTGCTCATTACTTTTTTTTGAAGTTTGCGCTCGACACGTTCCATTCGTCCGTTATCGACTTCGTGATCGTACCCGAGCAAATGTAAAACTCCATGGAGGAGCAGAATTTTGAATTCTTTTTGGACTGTATGACCTTTTTCATGAGCCTGTAACGCCGTTTTTTCCATGGAAATCAAGATATCCCCCAGATAAAAAATGTGTCGCCGGTAACCTTTCAGCAACTCTTCCTGTATTTCATTCACAGGAAAAGACAGTACATCTGTGGGATAGTCCTTTTGCCGGTACTGCTTATTATAACAACGCATTTGCCGATCATTCAAAAGCACCACGCTAACCTCGGCCGGCAAGCCTTCCGCAATCGTTTCCTGAATCTCTGCGGGCGGGACACCGGTACTACAGATTTCTTTCCAGACTTTGCGAAGATAATTGCGTACGGATGCCGGACTAATTCGCCATTTTCTCTGAAAGGTCCTGAGATTCACCTGGAGGTTTGGTCGTATCATCTTTATTGAATTCGTATCCTGGGTAGGCGATCCGGTGATGGAAAACGCTTTCGAGTTTACGCACGAAAGCGTCCGCAATCAAGTTAAGATCCTTCATCGTGAGATTCGATTCATCCAGCTGTCCGTCTTCAAAGATGGCCCGGAAGAGCGTATTGACCATGTTTCGAATACGTGCGGGGCTCGGATCGGTTAAGGTGCGCGAAGCCGCTTCCGTCGCGTCCGCCAGCATCAGAATGGCCCCTTCTTTCGCTTGAGGTTTCGGGCCCGGATAACGGTAATCTTCCTCTTTTACTTCTTCAAGCTCCGGGTTTTCCATGTCCTTCGCTTTTTTATAAAAGTACGTGATGAGGCGCGTTCCGTGATGCTGCGGGATCATATCGGCGATTTCTGAAGGGATGCGGAGCATCTTTGCAACTTCCTGTCCTTCTTTAACATGGTTGATGATGACCAGGGCGCTCATGCGCGGGTTTAGCGTGTCATGTTTATTGAACTCGCGCTGGTTTTCCACATAGTATTCGGATTTCCGGATTTTACCGATGTCGTGATATAGCGCTGCCACCCGCAAGAACAATGGATTGGCCCCCACCTTCTCGGCTGCGGCTTCAGCGATAGTTCCCATCACAATGCTGTGATGGTACGTGCCGGGAGCTTCCAGCGCCAGTTGCCGCAAGACAGGGAGATCGAGGTTGCTCAGTTCCAGAAGCTTGATGTCGGTCGTAATATTGAACCACCATTCAAACAACGGCGATAGCACGGAAGCAACCGCAGCGGAAATCATCGCAGAAATAAAAGTGCAAAGCGCGTGAAACAGGATTGCACTCCACACAAGTGGTGTTTCTTGCAATAGATGAATCGTAAAGACCGTTAACAGATTCGCAATCCAGATCCATAAACAACTGCGCAATAGAGCCGACCGCTGATAATAACGTTTGATGGTGAAAGCAGCAGCGATCCCGCTGACAAGACAATAGAAAGCGAGGTAGAAATCACCGCGCGTCAAAATTCCGACCAGAATTGCGAACACAAGGGCGTAGATTGTGGCGATTTGTTTGTCCGTAAGTATCGAAAGCAGAAGAGCTCCAATCGCAAAAGGGATCGCGACCTGGTAGGGCAGCATCTGGCTGAGCGGACCGAACGAAAACACTGTAGAAAGCGAAGAAGCTACAAAAAATCCTACCTTAACAAGCAGCATATGGACAAGCAAAATCAATCCACACATTTGGAACAAAGCTTTGTTACGGAGCTTGATTTCCGAATACTGATGCACGTTTAAATACTTTTTCAGGGAGATCAAATATATGGAAAGAAGAATCAGGATTCCGATGGAATAACGGATCGGAGGTCCGGGCTGGACAGCACCGCGAAGCGCATTCAACTGCGTTTGAATGGCGGGAGTGACCTCTTCCCCATCCCGCACAATCACTTTTCCTTTTTTGATCTGGTAGAACACCGGTTCGGCATTATCTTCCGCAGCCTGTCTGCGGGACAGCGTTTCAGCGCTGTTGTAGTAGATCGTCGGATCCAGCAATGAATTCAACAAATTCAAATGATGTTCCAAATTCACATTGTGATTCCAGGGATCTCTTTGCAGCTCCGTTATCATGATTTCCTGCATGCTGATGAGATCCTGGACCGAAGTCACCGGAAGATCTTCTTCTTTGCCGGTCACTCTATTT
>JBKKAT010000386.1:0-4680 GCA_046714535.1 Acidobacteriota bacterium
ATCCTGATATTGGTGGACTGTTTCGGGACACATCGGAAGCAGAGACCGGACATGCTTTTGGCCATCTGGATTATTTGAAGGAAGTTGGCGATCCGGTAACGGGAGTGAAAATAGGCAACACGCGCCAGAATCTTCAATCAGCAGTAGAAGGGGAAACCTACGAATACACAGAGATGTATCCCGGTTTCGCGCGAACAGCACGTGAAGAGGGTTTTGACGAAATCGCCGACTGGTTTGAAACTCTTGCACGGGCTGAAAAATCTCATGCCGGACGTTTCTCGCAAGGTCTGAACGGCATCCAGGAACTGTAATTAAAATTTTAAGAATCCAATGATTCGGAATCCAACGGACCCACTGTTCTGGGATAAACAGGATCTTCGCAAAGAGACCGATCGTGTCTTTGATATTTGTCACCAGTGCCGGATGTGCTTTAATCTGTGTCCCTCTTTTCCCGCGCTTTTTAAACATGTCGATGAGCATGATGGGGAGGTCCGAACTCTTACCGTAAAGGAAATTGCGGAAGTTACAGATCTTTGCTATCAATGCAAAATTTGTTATGTGAAATGTCCGTACACTCCGCCACACCACTGGTCCCTCGATTTTCCACGTCTTTTGCTTCGCGAAAAAGCGGTTCGGGTAAAAGAAGAAGGACCTTCACTTCAAGACCGCTATTTTGGTGATCCGGATCGTACCGGGAAACTTGGTTGCCATTTTGCGCCTGTGGCCAATTTTGCCAACAGACAAAGTTTATTCCGGAAAATTCTGAGTTGGACAGTGGGAATTCATGAAGACCGGAAGCTTCCCGATTTAGCGGAAGAACCTTTTCTAGAGTGGCTTCAGAAGCGTCCCCGTCCCCTGAAAAGCGATCAGAAAGTGGTTTTGTTTCATAGCTGCTTTGTGAACTATTACAGCGTCAACCAGGGAATTGCCGCCGTAGAAGTGCTGGAAAAAAACGGTTTCGAGGTTCTTGTTCCTGAGCAGGTTTGTTGTGGTATGCCTTTTCTGGATGGTGGGGAAGTGGAGAAAGCTGTCTCCAATATGAAATCCAATATAAAGACATTTTCGAAATACGTTACAGAAGGAATCCCGATCGTTTCTATCGGACCCACTTGCACGTACGTTTTGAAAAATGAATTTGTTTATCTTACTCAGGACCCGGCCGCGGAGAACATGAGCAAGATCACCAGGGATCTTTGTGAATTCCTCATGGAGTTGAAAGCAAAAGGAAAACTGAACACCGATTTTGTTGTGACATCAGCGAAAAATATTGCTTACCAGATTCCATGCCATCTTCGCGCCCAAAACATGGGATACAAATCGATGGACTTGCTGCGCACCATCCCGAATGTGCGTGTGCAGCTGGTCGAACAGTGCTCCGCAATGGATGGAACCTGGGGGATGAAAAAGCAGTTTTACGAACTATCTTTGAAGATGGCAGGAAAATTGTTTCGCGAGATCAAAGAAAGTCCTGCTGAAATTGTGTGTACGGATTGTCCGTTGTCGGCAATTCAAATTGAGCAGGGTACAACGAAGGTGCCGCTGCATCCGATAGAAGTGCTCCATCTTGCGTACGGATTGGGAGCTCAACGATGAACAAGATCGCTTCTACCGAACTTCTTTCCAATGAAGAATATCTGAAGATTCGGGATGACAAGCGCAGGGAAATCATCGCGCTCAAGAAGAAGCGACGAATCGAAGTGGGCTCACGCATTTCCTTTACTTTTGAAAATCGTGAGACGGTCACTTATCAAATTCAGGAAATGATGCGCGTGGAGAATATTACCGATGAGAAGAAGATCCAGTTTGAAGTCGACATGTACAACGACCTCATTCCTGATCCCGGTAGCTTGAGCGCGACACTCTTCATTGAGATTCCGGAAACCGATCAAATTAGAAACGTACTGGATACTCTTCAGGGACTGGATTCACCGGAAGCAGTGCATATGACGATTGGAAAGGAAAAGGTGTTTGCGGAATTTGAGAAAGGACACAGTAAAGAAGATCGAATTTCAGCCGTGCACTATGTTCGATTCTCCCTATCGGAGGATCAAGCCAAGAAATTTTCAGACGCACAGGTCGAAATTCATGTGAATCATCCGAAATACAAAGCATCTACAGCATTAACCTCCGAGCAAAAAGAGCAGATTGCAAGAGATTTATCTTAGGATTACGGATATGGCAAAAATAGGGATTGTCGGTCATCGCGTTCTGTATGAAATAGAGAAAATCCAACCGGCTATCGAGCAAGCATTGGAGCGACTTGCAAAGAAGTTTTCGGAGGAGCCTCTAACGCTACTGACCTCGCTTGCAGAAGGTAGTGACCGTCTGGTTGCAACCGAAATCCGGTCTTGCGAAGGATCACGTGTTGTTGTTGTCCTTCCGATGAGTGTCCATGAGTATCTGAAGGATTTTGAAAGCGCCGAATCGCGAAAGGATTTTACGGATCATCTCGAAGCGGCTGAAGAAGTGGTTCAACTGCCGGATTTGCCCGATCGCGATGCAGGATATGAAGCAGCAGGTCACTACATTGTGGATCATTGCGATGCCTTGATCTGCGTCTGGGATGGCAAAGAGGCTCAAGGACGTGGTGGAACTGGATCGATGACAGAACGTGCGCGCAAGAGAGGAATTCCCATAGCATGGATCCATGCCGGAAATCGTGTCACCGGAACTATGAAACCGACTTCTCTTGGCGCAGAGCAGGGAATGGTCACATACGAAAACTTTTAACGGACCGCTGGCTTTCAGCCGGCAATCGCTGGCATCTGACCCGCAAAACGCTTTAGATCATTTCGGACTGGGAGTCGGGGCATCCAGCTCTTCAATCTTGCGATCTTCCGGAACTACTTCCTTCTGTAACGCTGCGGCAATCTGTTCCGTTTTTTTCATCACACGTAAAACATTCAAGCCCGCAACCTTTTTTGCTTCCTCTTTTGAATAACCCCGTTTCAAAAGCTCTGCGATGAGGGCAGGGTAAGTGGAAACATCTTGCAGCCCAACCGGTGTTTCTGAAATCCCATCCAGATCCGCTCCAATACCAACGTGATCAATTCCGGCAACTTTGCGGATGTGATCGATGTGATCGGCCAGCTGTTGCAAGCTCACCTGAGGTTTGGGATTTGCTTTCCGCCAGTTCTCTGTTTGAAGCTTGATCTCTTCCGGATTTCCGATGAACAAATCTTTGAGTCTGGCTTTTTCGGCTTCTTCTGCGGCGCCCCATTTGCGATATTCTTCGGAAACAAAAGAGAGCGCATAGTTCACCATCACCACACCGCCATTGGAAGGAAGCCGTTTCAACACATCATCCGGCACATTTCTGGGATGACCTGAGATCGCGCGAGCGGAGGAATGCGAAAAGATAACAGGGGCGCGCGTAAGATCGAGCACTTCGTTCATGGTTTGCGCAGAGACATGAGAAAGGTCAACAAGCATTCCCAGCCGGTTCATCTCTTTGACCACCAGCTCTCCGAAGAGGGTCAGGCCATTGTGTTTTGGATCGGTAGTAGCTGCATCCGCCCAATCGGTGCTGCTCCAATGCGTCAACGTCATATAACGCGCGCCGCTTCTAAATAATTGCCGGAGAACTCCCAGGGAATTGTTAATGCAGTGTCCTCCTTCCATCCCGATCAAAGAGGCAACTTTTCCTGCCTTGTGGATCCTTTGAACATCGGCTGCTGTGTAGGCCATTTCAAAGTCCTTTGGATACTTTTGAACGTACAGGTAAACGATATCGATTTGCTCCATCACATCTTGAACGGCATCGGCCCCTTTTCTATCAACAGGCACATAGACGGACCAAAACTGTCCCCCCACAAGCCCTTTTTTTAAACGCGGAATGTCTGTGTGAAAGGGCGGTTCCAGCTTTGTTGTGTCCATGAGATCCACCTGTTGCATGCGATTCTTAAATTTTTCTCTGATCTGCCACGGAAGATCATTGTGCCCATCGATCAGGGGAACTTCGCGAAGGATCTCTCTGGCTTGTTTCAGTAAAGGATCTTCCTGTTCAGCCGCGAAAACAGCAAGAGTCAAAGCACACAGTAGAAGCGCGCAAAGAAAATGTTTCATGATCCTGAAGTTAACGAACGGCGCGAATCCCGGATGTCTTGGAGCGTATGGAACGGGCGTTCGCTTTTTTGCGAGTTTTGGACGCAGTGATTTCTGAGTGACTGTGAAGAATGACATATTGATGTTCTTCTCTTTTCGCTCCGCACGACCAGCAGACATTCCGCGTTTTATCGGGATGTTTTACAAAGATATGTGATTTATATTGCATATTGAAAATTGCAAAGTGCAAAAGTGTCGCGACCGGATCGCTTTTGCACTATGCAATTTGCACTATGCAATAGGCTGTTATGGATCCGGAAAGGGCCGGAGCTGTTTCCTTACAGGGTGCCCCCGGTGTCTCCGAAAAGTAACGGAGTTGTTATCAATTTTCAGAACAGCTCCGTCATGCAGTTTATCACCCACTTTCAGAAAGTAAACCTTGTTATTGGTTGCGCGGATGAGAGCGACGTACTCATCACCTTTTTTTGTAATACCCACAATCACCGCATGAGTTATGTTCAAGGCGCGCGGAATCAGTTTGTCCGATTTGATTGTCTCGGGTGTCTTTTCTGAAAAAGGATCTCGTTTCTCCGCCGTTTTCTCTTCCTTTTTCTCGAGTTGTTCCAAATCCTCAAC
>JBKKAT010000387.1:0-4475 GCA_046714535.1 Acidobacteriota bacterium
CCTGCTTGAACAGCCGAACCCTGGTTCAAAGTGAATGAACAATCGGTTTTCAGACCGTTGCAAACCGTTGCAGATCCGGCGCCGCCCGTCCATCCTGTGAAAACGGAACCTTTGGGTATTGACTTCAGCAGGATTGCAATACCTGCCCGGGAAATTTCTGTACAACTCTTGTTGAAATCACACGTCATAGTGAAAGCTGAGTTCGGTGAGGTTGCAACAATTTTGTCAGATAACGCACCGCCCTTAAAGCTTAACGCTAACGGAACTCCATAGAAGGCGCCAATAGTGGCATTTTGTGTCAACGTGAATTTGCAGGTTGGATTCAGATCAGAACAGGCTGAAACATCAGGGCTGCGATTAACCCATCCCTTAAAGAAAAATCCCGGATTGGCTGTTCCTGTGATTGTCACAGACGAATTGCGGGGGAACGAGAACGTCTTTGTGCAATCAGTGGCGCTTTGCGTGCAGTCAACAAGCACTGCCTTTGGGGCTCCTATGTCAGCGACAACCTTCGCCTTCCCTATGACTGTTATGGTGATCGTCAGATCCGTTGGTTTTACCTGCGCATTTGCAAAGCATGCAGCCAGGACAATGAACACCACTGCTCCGATGAATAATCTCATTTTGCTCTCCTTATAAGTCCTTCAGGCTTCTCGCAGAGCCGGCTATTAGGGAATCGTTTTTGCGAAAGTCGCGGTTAAGCTCGAATTCTTCGTGACTTTAAACAAAAAACACACGTAGAGTAGTCTGGCGCTTCATGAGGGGACCTCCAAAATTGCTATGAGTATACTGCGATTGCTGCAAATTTGTCTCTATTGCGGGAGCGTACAGGTCGGCAGGAAACTATTAATCGGATCATTGAGCTTCACGTCATCGTTGGCGTTAAGGTTCGTAATCCTCAGTCTCCATTGACCCGATGTGCAGGTGGGAACAAGAAATTTGAGAAAAGCTTTTGGCGACAAGGGAGAACTAAAGGAATAACCTTCGCTTGTTTGAACAAGATTTCCGCTCGGATCGAGCAACTCGAACTTTAATTTAATGTAATTTAAACCGACAGGTGCACCAAAGATTTCGTGGACCCAATAAAAATGCGCAGAGATCCGGCCTTGTTTGAAACCGGATGTATCCCCAAAATTTACGGTTTTTGATGCGCCTTTAAGTAGAGAACCGAAGGGGGTTAAAGGAATTTGTACCTGTGTTCCATCGAACTCGACTCTGCTCGTGCCAAATACGGGAAAGGGAGACGGGCCTGAGTTGGCATGTCTGACCCGGATTCGCCACGGCAAAGAACATCCACGAGTACTTCCCCCGGCGGCGCTGAGTATGGTCACAGTTTGTTCGGTCGTTGTGGCATTGACGTTTTTGCTTTGGACAAGCGGACCTTCCACATTCGGAGATGTGTCAGGCTGCCTGAATTCAATGAGGATGGGAACATCGTTGCTTGCCCCCGCGGGTCCCAGTCTTTTGAATTTTATGTTGGAGTTGACCTGCCGGCCACACGGAACACTAAAACTCATCAAAACAGAAGTAGTAAACTGTAGTCCCGGACCGAACTCATAAGGTTTGGAAATAATCGTAGCGAACGCCGTGCCTGAGCTGGCTAGCACGAACAGAGCCGCAATCACAAAAATTGTTGTTACTTTTTTCATTTGCTTATCTCCCTGTTAGTCGTTGTACCACAATGGTACCAGAATGATCCATAACGGTTCAAAATGGTACCAAAATGATTCCAAAATGGCACCATTTTAATCGTTGTCCAGAATGGTCCCGGCTCCTTGTGGATCCGCTATGTTTAATCCCACACCGTTGGAAAGTTGAATCGTAAACGTTTCGTTGGGTTCGTCCGCCGAGTCACCACAAACGGGCACTGATATCGTTTTAGTAGTTTCGGTAGGACCAAAATTCAGCGTTGCTGTCCGGATCAGATAGTCTGTACCTCCGCTGCCGCACAGTTTTCCCTGCGTCGCGGTGCCGGCAACCGTTACGTACTTGACTGAGGCGCCAGCCGAGTTTGGATTTGTGAGAGTGAGGGTGAAAGTGATGTTCGACTGAATGACTCCGGTTGGTTCGGTTGCGTTTCCATTCGAGATGGTGAGGTTCGGAGTATCGTCGGTTGTTATTGTTGCAAAACCGGAAGCGTCGGCGATTGAGGCATTCGTGGGAGTGGATAAATTCACACGAAGCCTTTCGTTGCTTTCAATCACCGTATCTCCACAAACGGTTACATTGACCGGCTGTGTGGTTACGCCAGGCGCAAAGGTTAACGAATTGTTTGTATTCACAAAATCAACGGCTCCCCCGCAAGCTGCTCCGCCTGTCGCGGTATCATTTGCGGTCGCGAACACTACGGTGACTTGCCGGCCGCTGGCGTTGTTCAAAGTCACATTGAGGGAAGCATTTTGCGTACCTGCGTTTCCTTCATTCAGCGTCACGTCGTTGATGCGAAGAGTTGGCGGATTATCGTCATCGACGATTGTCGCCACTCCCTGTCCGTCTGCAATCGTGGCTCCACCGGGACTGGTCAGATTCACGGTAAACGTTTCATCCGCCTCATCAAGGGTGTCGCCGCAGGTCGTGATCGTAATTTGCTTGGATGTCTCGCTTGAATTGAAGGACACGCCGCTGCTGAGGGTCAAAAAATCCTCACCCGCGCTGCAATTACCGCTACCGCCGTTAGCCGTCCCGTTGGATGTGCTGAATTGAACGGAGGAGTTGGATCCGGTACCGGAGCGTGTGATCGTAAATGTTGCGATGTTGCTTCCACCATTTCCATCGGTTGTGCTCACATCGTTAATGGAAAGAGTCAGTCCCTGGGCTAAAACGACATCAGAAAGGAGCAACACAAAACAAAACAAAAGAATTAAAAGAAGAGATCTGCCTTTCATACATTCCTCAATTAGCCAGAAAATTGGCGGTAATCGCAGAATTTTGAGTAAGTGAAAAGCGGCAGATCGCCGTACTAGAGTTATTGCAAACTGTTGCTGAGCCTGTTCCATTGGACCAGTTCCGGAAGGTAAATCCGGATGAAGGCGAAGCTTTCAGCGTGATGACTGTCCCTGCACTGACCGACGAAGAGCAGTCCGCGCCGCAGTTCATGCCGGTGCTGTCCGTCACTGTGCCAGATCCGGTTTTGCTCACAGTAAGAGTCACCGGTGGTGGAGGAGGAGGGGGCGGCGCAGTTGTGAACTTTGCTTCAACAAAGATCGCTTTGTCAATAATGAAAGAGCAAGGCGTGGTGTTCAAATTACACATAGCTCCTGCAGGGGATCCGGAGATAAGCTTCCAGCCTGCGAAATTGGATCCTGAATTCGGAATGGCATTGATGCTCACCTGCGAATTAGGAAGCAGTGGTTGTGCAGCAGTGAATCCACTTTCGACTGTTTGCAACGTACCATTGGCCCTGACAAATGTAGCCTTGCCCGGTCCGGTAACGCGCAATGTCAGTTTGGAAGGGGGAAAGATCGTAGCAAGGACAGTTGATTCAGCGTTTAACGTAACCGTGCAAGGGGCCGTTCCAGCACACGCGGATGCTGAACCGGTACCGTGGCTCCAGCCGTCAAATGTATGAGTCGCTGCGGGTGTGGCTGTAAGCGTAACAACGCTCCCGGCCGGCAACGTTTTCGCACAGTTCGTCGGAGTCTGACCGGCGCACGTAATGGCAACTGTTCCATCTGCTAGTTTGCCTACAACGCTTCCGGATCCAAAACCTTGCGTGGATATTTTGAGCGAAAAAGAGGCGCCTGAAGCTGTGGCGCTTACGGCAACGAACAAGATAAGAAATATCAAATTCTTCATTTTTATCTCCTTATTGAGCCGGGTCGAAATTTGCCCGGATGGTGGAATTTTGAGTAACTGTAAAACTGCATATTTTCGATGCGGAGTTATTACAAACCGCAGCAGAACCGGTTCCATTGGACCAGTTCCTGAAAGTCGAGTTCGAAGACGGAAGAGCCCGTAGTATGATCGTGGCACCCGCACTCGCTGAAGAAGAGCAGTCCGAACCGCAGTTCATCCCTTGATTGTCTGTAACTGTTCCCGTGCCGGACCCGGTTTTCGCAACGGCGATCGTCAGCTGGGGCGGAGGTGGTGGTGGCGGTGGAGGCGGAGGAGTGGGAGCCGTGATCGTACCTCGGGCTACATTGTGAACGTCTTCCTGTGCCTCACGATTCAGATTATTTGTATCAATACGGACTTCAATGGTGTTCGCGCCTCCGCTTGCAGGAATCAGTAGCTCGAAACTTTTTTGATTGGTTGGGTGTGTTGCGGAAAAAACGGGAATGTCAAAAGTCTGCGCGACTGTTCCATTCTTCAGAATTTGTCCTGCGCATGCGACCGATGGAATCGTTCCCGTATTGATTACGGAGAATCTGGTCTTGATGTTGTTATTCTCCAGGGAAAGGAGCAGGCCGGTGCCGACAAAGCCAAGGTCGGCACAAAGCAGGTTTGCATTCATAGCAACGGTCGCCTGATTCGAT
>JBKKAT010000388.1:0-2921 GCA_046714535.1 Acidobacteriota bacterium
CGAAAATGCCCATTCACGAGGTAGACGTCCTGCCACTAATACGAATAAAGATCAGCAAAACGGCCGGACCAGGACCATCAACCCGATGAGATTCCAAGAGAAGCAGCTTTGTCTTCATAGTTCAAACCTGAAGGAACGAGAAAAACGTTTTTACCCGGAATCTGTGTAATTCCCATTTGAAGTTGATCTTTCGGGATGCGTTTCCGACGAAACGATTCCTTGCAGATAAAAGCCAGGTCGCTCCAGCGTTGAGGGAATGCGTCACAAAGCGATCGATCCTTCTTATTGTAAGCATGCATCAGCATGTAATACGCGAGACAATCTGCGCGACCGGTCGGATCCGCAATGTCTGCACACGGTTTCGGAGTGCGCCCCGTGTAGGCCCTTCGTTGGGGAGTGTAAAGATTCATGACTGATTCGCATCGTTTTCGCCAGGTGGAATCGGAATGCTCAACGCAGACTTCACTGTCCGCTGGTTCAATCGCAAGACCTCGCGTCGACGCGACCTGAGTGAAATACAACTCCGGCTTCAAATCGTTATCCCAATCACCACTGTCGATGCTCATCGTTGTAGTAGTCGTATGTGGAATCTTATCTTTTGATATTTCCAAAAACCGGCCACGCCCATCCCCTTCATAGATAAAATCCGGAACAGCAAAATCGTTCCCGGTGAGGAGGTCAAGATCGTTATCCCCATCGATGTCGGAGAGCAACAGACTCAGCGTTTCCCCCGGTCTATCTTTCATCTCTTCGGGTCGAAACGATCCGTTTTCACGCCACAGAATGAAATTGCGCGAATCATCGGGAGGGACGGGTGTAAAAGGGCCAGCCGTCCAATTTCCGATCACGATATCCAGATCGCCATCGCGGTCTATATCGCCAAATGCCGCAGCGTTTGCGAAATTCGCGTGCGGTCCGGGCAACTTTTCCATCTTTGTAGAATCAAATTTCCCTTGATCGTTATAGATCACAAATGCGCCTTTTCGATATGCGGAAAAGAAAAGATCCACCCATCCGTCACTGTTCAAATCCACAAGAGCCAGATTGCCGGCATAGAATTCCTGTAAGGGCGCATCGATCTGCTGCAATTGAAAACGTTTCCCCTGGAGATTCGCGTACAGAAAAATACCGGTGTCAGTTCCAAAAACCACATCGATCCAGCCGTCCTGATGTACATCGCCTGCAGCAATGGGGAAATTCCTGTAATAAGGCGCGATCAATTTATACGCAGGGGGAAGACTGTCGATCCGCGGCAATCCGATAGCTTCACCATAGTTTCTTTTAAATGACAACGCTTTGTCTCCGCTTCTGGCGAACAGGTCGGATCGAGAAACCAGGATACCGCTTTGATGGCTGTTTTCAAATGGCTGCCATCGAAGCGATTGCAGACTTAAGGCGGAGATTAACGTGGAGGCATCCTCGCCTTTCGGCAAAGACTGACGCGTCCTTGGAATCGCTTGCATCTCGCTGAATGACTTCTTGATCACTGCAAATTGGCGTGGCTCATCCCATCTTCGATAGAGTTCCGCGCCAACACCGCCGGCTAACCCGACTCCGAAAAGCAATCCCGCCATCAACAACGCCATCCGAAACGAAATGGCCTCCCAAAGTACGAAGAAGGAATACACGCTGTAACTTCCAAGCGTAAGCAGGAGCACCATCACATACGGTTGCGGCACTCCGTTGGCAAGAAGAATCGCGCAGATTACAACATCGAACGCCATGGGCACAGGCAGAGAAAGGCCGAAAAGGGAGAGCCCTGCCATGATGAAAATGCCGTAGATTCCAACCTGTTTGATCGGAATCTTTGCAGCAATGTCTTCCCAGGGTAGTAATGTAACGATCAATGCGCCAAGGAATCCTGCAAGAAGCATTGTCGGAACGGTGTATCGAACGATGAACCAAAGACCACGAAGGTAAGAACGGCCGGTCCACAAGAATGCGCTCGGCCATGTATTCTGAGTCCCTTCAACTTCAAGTGGTGGAAACTCCGGCGATCGCTTGCCCGACGAAGGATTCTTTTTAACGCGGATCCAGTTGGCAGGCATCCAGTGCAAAACGAGAGGCAACAAAATCAAAAGAAAAATGAGAATTAACAGGATCCGCCCGACCGCGAGATGTAACGGAAAAAGAGAAAAAAGCATCGTTAGGACGATGATGTTCATTGTGGGCGAGCTGATCATCGTAGCCAGCGTTGTTTCCATCGCGGCGCCGGATGCATGGAGGCCCCGGGCGATCGGAGCGGCGCAGTTTACACAAACACCAAGTGGCGCGCCTATTGCGACACCGAGAGCGCTGTTTCCTACGCGGCTGGATTGGAGACGGTGAATCAACAGCGGCAGTAAACACGTGAGTGCTGCAGCCATCAAAAGGCCAAATGTCATCCCATGTCGATTCGTATGCACCCAGTTGACTGTCGTGATCAGAACTCGTTTCCAGAAGAGCGCCGATGGATCGATCGCGAGAAAGGGCCTGAATCCAAGCGGATCTTCTATGACAATGTCACCGCCCATCATCGCCTTCTCGTTCAGCGATGGGTAACGCTGACCCGTCCAGAAAATCGCTGCGATTGTGAGGGTTAGAAGGAGTGTAATGATGAACCGTTTGTCGCGATACAGTATCAAATGAAATTCCTGTGTTCGGAACATCCTAATCTACCTTCAATTTCACAGCAAGTAGAATGCAACGCGATGAGTCAGTGAAAAGAACTTGTATGGTATGGTGGGCACGCCTTTATGATCAGGGAAAAAAAGTTCGCGGTTGGGGTGGTCCCGGCAAAGGCTCTGTAGAAATGCTGGGGGGGGAACTACACATCTGCCTGCGCCGTATTAAACTATAGACATGCATTTTTTCTTTGGGCTCATCATTTTCCTGTACTTTGTGCTTCGTTCTTCGACCCGCTGGGGCCCCAAAAAAATGCG
>JBKKAT010000389.1:0-2579 GCA_046714535.1 Acidobacteriota bacterium
GTTCTGGAGCTGCCACCGGGATTCCATCTTCATCGCAAAATCGAACGCGCGATGCAGCGAAGGCGCAAGAATCTGGATGATCCGGAAGAACCTTCCATTGAATGGGCCGCCGCAGAAGATCTCGCTTTCGCATCCATTCTTGAAGAGGGAATTGCGATTCGTTTGACCGGCCAGGATACGGAGCGGGGCACTTTCAGCCAGCGCCACGCAACCTTCCATGATGTTGAAAACGGATCGTTCTTTACACCGCTGCAATCTTTGCCTCAAGCCAAAGCTGCGTTTGAAATTCGGAATAGTCCGCTTTCCGAAGCCGCCGTTGTCGGTTTTGAATATGGATACAACGTGCAGGAACCGGGGCGGCTGGTTCTATGGGAAGCTCAGTACGGTGACTTCATCAACAGCGCACAGGTGATCATCGATGAATTTGTGGTCTCGGCGCGATCCAAGTGGGGTTTAACTCCTTCTCTGGTGCTTTTACTTCCACATGCTTTTGAGGGACAAGGGCCGGATCACTCCACAGGAAGACTCGAACGATTTTTGGAACTGGCAGCCGATACAAATATGCGCGTTGCCAATTGTACAACTGCGGCGCAGTACTTCCATTTGCTCCGGCGCCAGGCGCTGCTGCTCAAAACGGATCCTCTTCCGTTGATTGTGATGACTCCAAAGAGTTTGCTGCGGCATCCGATGACTGTTTCGCCTCCGCGAGATCTAGCCAAAGGAAGCTGGCTGCCGGTCATCGATGATGCACAAGCCAGAGAACGAGCCGATTCCGTGAGACGCATTCTATTGTGCAGTGGAAAAATGTATGTAGATCTGATGACCAGTGATTTGCGAAAGCAAAATTTGCCGGTCGCCATCATTCGTTTGGAGCAGCTGTATCCATTTCCAAAGGAGCAGCTGGAACAGGTGTTGGAAGCTTACACACGAATAGAAGAAGTTGTCTGGATCCAGGAAGAGCCTGAGAATATGGGAGCATGGACATTTGTGCGCCCCCTATTGCAAGACCTTTTGCGCGGACGTTGTGCGCTTGGATACATTGGGAGAAACAGAAAAGCCAGTCCCGCTGAAGGTTCAGCGGCTCGGCATACGCTCAGGCAAAAGCAACTCATTGAAAAAGCATTTCAAGTTGAATCTCGCGTTGCGGTAAAGGTGTAGAACATGAGTGAAACTAAAATTCTGGTGCCTTCGCTGGGAGAATCGGTTGTGGAAGCGACAGTCGCGCGCTGGCTGAAAAAGGAAGGGGATCGCGTTGAACCGGGTGAGCCTTTGGTGGAGCTGGAAACCGATAAAGTAAATCTGGAAGTCGGCGCTGAAAAAGCCGGTCTCCTCTCACGAATCGAACGAAAGGAAGGAGAGGATGTAAAAATTGGAGATCTTCTGGGTGTCATAACCGATGCAGCAGCGGAACAAGCACCGCAGGAAGCGGTTCCGGCGCCACAGGAAGCGGGTCCGCAAAGTGTCGAGCCCCCTCCGCCTCAACCAACACAGTCCGATAAAACAAAAGCGACTCCCTCCGCGCGCAGGATGGCACAGGAACATAGCGTGGATTTGAAACAAATTCCAGGAAGCGGTTCGGGAAATCAGATCACTCTACAGGATGTCCAGAGCTTTATAGAACAGCAAAAAGGAGCACCTGAAAAATCTGCGCAGGCTCCACAACCACAGGCGGCAACTCCTGGGCCGGCCCCGGCTGCGACTTTCGAGACCAGACGGGAAGAGCGGCACCGTCTTTCCCGGAGACGACGAACCATCGCGAAACGGCTGGTCGAAGCGCAGCACAATGCAGCGATGTTGACAACTTATAACGAAGTCGACATGAGCGCGGTGATGGAATTGCGGAAACGTCACAAAGAATCTTTTCAGAAAAAATACGGTGCCAGCCTGGGCATCGTTTCTTTTTTCACAAAAGCATCCATCGGAGCTCTGAAGGAATTTCCGCAAATCAATTCCGAGCTTCAGGAAGACGATCTTCTACTGAAATACTACTACGATATTGGTATTGCAATCGGCGCGGAAGAAGGGCTCGTGGTGCCGGTTCTGCGCGATGCCGATCGTATGTCCTTCAGCCAGATCGAGTTAGGCATTCGTTCGTTTGTGGAGAAATCAAACCAGGGAGCTCTGACATTGGAGGATTTGCGTGGAGGTACCTTTACCATCACAAACGGCGGTGTGTACGGTTCCCTCATGAGCACCCCGATTTTGAATCCTCCTCAGGTAGCCATATTGGGTCTTCACAAGATGGAAGACCGGCCCGTTGCGATGAACGGACAGGTCGTGATTCGACCGATGATGTATATCGCTTTGAGCTATGACCACCGCGTTGTCGACGGCCGTGAATCGGTTCAATTCCTTGCCCGCATCAAAGCTTTCATCGAAGACCCCGCCTCCTTACTGCTTGAAATTTAACACAGAGACACCGAGGCACAGAGGAAAACATAAAAATATTCTTAACAGTCTCTGTGTCTCTGTGTTAAAAAGGGAATAGAAAAGTGAGGGGACGCCAGACGCGCTTGCCCCAGGCTTTTTCATCATGGGTCCCGCCTTTGACCAGATAATGCTGCAGGTCATCCCCTTTT
>JBKKAT010000390.1:0-4066 GCA_046714535.1 Acidobacteriota bacterium
ATTCAAATGGTTCCATTGTTCCAAAATGGAGTCGTCTTCCCATAAATACCCCATATACTCCGGACTGCTTTTTCTTAGATAACGCGAGTAACGGGAATTGAGGTAATACCGCTTTTCTGATTTTTTCAGCAGATGAAACGAAACCAGACAATCCAGCAGCATACGGATTCCACGAACCGAGGTTGCTGTTGCTTCCGCGATCTCAATCACCGTTTTCCCTTCATCCTCGAGCACATCAAACACCCCGATTTGCACACCGGAAATTAAGATGCGGGTAGCAAAATGAGAAATCGCCAGGCGCTGCAGATAGTCGATAGAGTCAGACATCGAGAGATGCCGGCTGCGCTGCCGAACAATAGGCCGATTCCGGAATTGTAAATTGCATTTCGTTTGCCTGGCCAAGCTTTTCCAGAGTTTCAAAGAATTTTTGTAACGCTACACCTTTCGGCTGGTAGACGCCCAATGGAATTGCAAGGCTTAAGTAAGACTTTTGGTCGTGAACGATCAGGCCACGATTTACGATCGGGTCCAGGAGAGACTCAACATCCGACTCGGCGCCGGAATCGAGCGAACGTTTCAACTCGCTGGAGGTTTGAGCCACCTGGCATTTTTCGTAGAGGACTTTTTGGAGTCCGGTGAGAACCGTAAGCGGTTGAATCGCAACAGGGCGTAAGTCCCAAATGAGAAGATGAGAGCCGTTGTCGACACTGAATAGATCCGAATTCGTTTCAACATTCCACCACTTGTTCACTTCATGCCATAGATCGTGCGTGTAGCTCATGACATTGCGTTCTTCGGAGTAATCGTAATCGAAAAAGTACGCGAGGTTTGATACGACTTCCTGAGAAAAAGGATAAAGGTAAAAGTAAGCCGGATGAGGTTTTACTTTTGTAATGCCAAACTGTTTGGCCTGTTCGTAATTCGGGCTGTGCCGGTCGAGGCGGATTCTGCATGCTGCTTGAGGCGCAGGCAAATGAGTGAGCAGTGGGATCAGTTCGGTCATGCGATGATATTCCTCTGGATCTTCTCCGGGAAAACCCCACAGAATATTCCAGGACACTCTGACGCCAAATTCTTTGCACCATTTCAATAGCTGGATGTTTTGAAGTCCCGTAACCCCTTTCCCCATTAATTGCAGCAGTGAGTTCCTGAAACTTTCGATTCCTGGCTGAATAGTTCTTACTCCTGCATCGAACAACAAACGAACCTGATCCTTTTTCAGATTCGCTTTTATCTCGTAAAAGATATCGAGTTTTGTTTCCCGTTCCGCAAGCCTGGGAAGGAATTCCTTGAAATACTTCATGTCCAGAATGCAATCGACGACAAAGACCTTTCTGCTGTCGTACTTTTCCGTGAGATAAGTAATTTCTTCGAGTGCCCGCTGAGGGGATTTGCTGCGGTACGGCATTGTTTCTTTGCTGATTCCACAAAAAGTGCAATGGCTTCGTTCGCCCCACCAGCATCCGCGGGACGATTCGAACAAGACCTGGCGTCCGAAGTCCAGACTGCTTTCCGCGCGCTGTTCGAAGAAATCATCGTAATCAGGAAAGGGCAGATCATCTAGAAGTGGAATTTTTTCGGCGCTGGGAAATTGATTCGAAGTAAATGCACCCGAAACATTGTTAGCTGTATAAACTCCCTTCAAATTACCAATGCTCTCGCCTGCCAAATGTTTTTTTACGATTACCGGGAAAACCAGCTCCGCTTCACCGGAGACAACTGCATCCACGAAAGGAAACTGACGCGCCACTTCTGCTCCCATCACACCTTCACAATTGCCTCCGCCCAAAATGATGAATGCTTCGGGCGAGAGGGCCCTGATCCGTTTCGCCAGGGCAAGAGAGGCCATCTGCTGATGGAACACGCTGCCGATTCCCACGACTTTCGGTGAATAACGAAGAACTTCCTCCGCACATTCCGTGACAAATCCGGGAGCCATCGATTGATACATCCGCAGTTTTTCAAAGAAACAATCCGGAGTTTGAATTGTGTGATCCACAATGTCGGAGTAAATTTCCGATCGCCGGATCAGAACCTCTTCGACATATTTGGAGTTATCGTAATCAAAAAGAGATGTAGAGAACATCCATTCGCCCATTTGATCCATGGGACGTGGATAGCCGTTTGCAATGCAATGATAGAGTTCGCGTCCCACGCGTTCGGCGAAAGGAAGTCCGAAGTACAACACTTTGCTGGAAATATTTTTGGCTGCAAGACAACTCTTGAGCAGACTCAATCCAAGCGAAGGCAAATAGCCATGAAATGGCATGTTGACCAGAATTACTTCCGGTTTCTCGCGAGTTTTCTTTCCCGGCACTACTCTTCTCCGGATGGTTTCTTTTTCGTGAGGCCCAATAAGATCTCCTGTCCGCTTTCTTTCACCGACTTGAAGAATTCAATCAATTTTTCGTTCGTTATTACCAGATTTCCCTTTTCATTGATCTGGAACTGATCAGGCTTCAAGTCCATCTGGGCAGTCTCGCCTGGCACCGGTACGTTGTCTCCCATGACAACGGGTCCGACTGGAACGTACGGAGGAGCGAAGGTTGGTATTTGCTTGTTTAACTCTTTCGCGATTTGCTCCGGGCTCAGACCTTTGTTTTTAAGTTCCGTCTCTTTATTTTTGAGCTCGGAGTCCAGATGCGTTTTCACCTGATCTCCTAAGGATTTGAGATCGCCTGCAGCGTACTTATCACCCTTAACCTGTTTCGTGGATGCGGCTTCGGAAGCTGCAGCGGCTGCTCCGGTTTGCGCGGTTTCTTTTGCTTTGCTTGCTTTTTCGATATTTTCTGGAGGTTCCGGACTGCCAGTTGGTGTCGGCCCTCCACCGGTATTGCGGATTTTGGTCATATACACCTCTGGGCCAGTATAACAAGACTCAACGCAAAGACGCAGAGACGCAAAGTACAACAGTTCGTTGATTTGTACTTAGTACTTTTTGCCGAAGTACTTCTGCGCAATGTTGCCCAGGTCATCCAGCACCCTGCCATCCTTATTGGAGTCGAGCATGTTGGTCAACATATCCATCAAGTCGGGCGCCTCATTCTGGGTCTGTTGTTTCTGTTCGTTCAAGTATCCGCCAAGAGATCCCGGATCGAAATTATTTTTACGTTGCGCTTTGCCGAGTGCTGCCATGATCATCGGCGCCAGCATCATCAGGATTTTTCCAATGGAGGCGGCATCGAGGCCGGTCCGTTTTGAAAGCGCACTCTCAACCGGCATCTGGCGATTTCCTAATACATGACCGAGAATCGCGCCACCGTCGGTTTGATTACCTCCGCCACCCAGATAACCGATCACGTCATCCAGGATTCCACCATCATGATCCTGAAGCGCGGTGTGAAGCGACTCGGCGCCACTTGGCTGCGAAGCATTCTTTGCGAGTGCAGTGACTAGTAACGGAATGGCAGCGCTTATAGCCTGAGCGGTGGTTCCTTCATCCGCTCCAATCTGACGGCTGATTTGCTTCAGTCCGTCTCCGGATAATTGATTCATCAAAACTTGAACAAGATCCATAGCACACTCCTTCAGATAGCAGTTTTGCCTATCCTTCCTTCAGTCGAAAATTTAGTCCGGCCAAACACGCTGTCAACTATCGTGTAAAATCTTCAGATCGACTGGAGGAAAACGGAGATGAATAGACCCCGATTGCTTTTACTTGTTTTAACAGTTTTGTTCTGTATCGCATTCGACTCTTTTGCCGCTGAAAGCGCCATGGTCGCGCGCGAATGGCGTGGAAAAACGCCTGCGGTAAAAGCGGAAGAATACTGGAATTACATAAACGAGATGGGTATCCAAAAGATGCTTACGATAGATGGCAATCTGGGAATTCAGGTTTTTAAAAGATCAGAAAATGGAACTACAGAATTTGTCGTCATTTCCTTTTGGCGTTCGCGTGAGGACATCAAAAAATTTGCAGGAGAAGATATTGAAAAGCCACGCCATATGCCGCGCGATGCCGAGTTTTTAATTGAATTACCATCAAGTGTGAAACACTACGATGTTGTGATGGATAAAAAATAGAGAAGAGGCAGGCTAGGGCCTGCCTTCCCTTTATGCCGGCTGA
>JBKKAT010000391.1:0-3475 GCA_046714535.1 Acidobacteriota bacterium
CTGAAATCCAGAAGTGTAATGCCCAGGCGCCGATCCCCATGATCAGACTGGCCAGGGTGATTTTGGCGAGGGACCAGTAAAGCGACCGGTCCGCAAAATCTCCAATCTTTTTCTCGAGTGCCCGAAACAGAAGCAAAGCATTCAGCAGGGAAGCAACGGAAGTTCCGAGCGCCAATCCCAAAAAGCCAAGCTGATTGATCAAAGCAAGATTCACCACAACTTTTGCGCCGATGACATAGGCCGCATATTTCACGGGCGTTCTTGTATCGTTCAGCGCGTAAAAAACGGGAGTAAAAATCTTGACGAGTGAGTACGCGAAGAGTCCCAGCGAATAAAAAAGCACCGCGTCTCCGGTAAAGATGGTGTATTCCGGAAGAAACCTTCCCCGTTCGTACAGCACCTGAACAATGGGATAACGGAGAAAGATCAGGCCCATCATGGCAGGAATATCCAAAAACGCTGCCAGCTTGATCGCATCCAGCAGATCCGATTTCACTCCTTCTAAATCATTAGAAGCAATTTTTCGGGAAACCGCAGTGAGGTTCACGGTTGCAATGGCAACTGCAAAAATTCCAATCGGCAGCTGCATGAGCCGGAAAGCATAGTTCAGCCAGGAAACAGGACCATCGCCCAGATAGGAAGCCAGTTGATTGTCGATGAGTATGTTGATCTGAGTAGCAGCAAGTCCGAACATTGCAGGAATCATCAAGCCGAAGATTCGCTGAACGCCGGGATGATCCCACTGAAGCACGCGCTGATATCTGTAGCCGGAGCGGTAGAGAGAAGGAAGCTGAACATATAACTGAAGCGCGCCGCCTGCGAGACTGCCGATGGCCATCGCAACAATCGGCTCTATACCGAACCGTTTCATTTGAGGAGCAAGGAAAATTCCCGCGAGAATGCTTGCAACGTTGAAGAAGGCAGGTGCAACAGCCGGAAGGAAAAAGCGCCCCTGCGTGTTCAGGATTCCCATCACAGCCGCTGCAAGCGCAACCACCAGAAGAAAGGGAGCCATCACTTGCGTGAGCTGAATGGTCAGATCAATTTTTCCGGGGCTTTCGCGGAAGCCTGAAGCCAGAGCATAAACAAGATAGCGCGCTCCAAAAAGAATGATCAGAGTCAGTAAACTCAGAATGATTGTTAATAAGTTCAGGACGATATTCGCGAGACGCCACGCTTCTTCTTTTCCTTTGTTTTGTGAATAGTCCGTGAATGTGGGAACAAAAGCCGCGCTCAATGCGCCTTCTGCAAACAGGTCGCGCAGCAAATTGGGAATCCGGAACGCAGCAAAAAATGCATCCGTTGAAAATACCGTGAAATATTTTGCCAACACCATTTCGCGGATCAATCCAAGGATCCGGCTGATCAGTGTGGCAATCGAAAATGCTCCAGCCTTTCTCGCGAGCGACATAAGGAAGAGATTAACACGCTTATGGAGCGCAGGCGTCTCGCGCTTATGGAGCGCCGGCCGCTGGCCGGCATTATGGGCCGCGGACGTCCCGTCCGCCCGCAATTGTTATGCAAACGTTAAATAACGGCCCTTTTCTTGACTGCGCACCGTTTTGCATCGTAAATAGGATTTGGAAGGAGGATCGTAATCATGTTCCGCAGATTTTTTTTAACCTTAGTGATTCTTTTCATCGCGATTGCACCGGCATCCGCACAAACGATTATCAAAACACTCAAGATCTCTTCGAAGGACTTTTCCAAAGTGCAAGGCACTCCTCGCATTGTGAGAAATGCTTTTGATCATGAATGGCTGGTCGTATGGAGACACGAGGCATCATCCTCCAAAATCCTGGCACGCATTGTTAAATCGGATGGAGCGTTGGGTTCCAAAAAAACACTGGCAAAGAAAGTCAATAGTGCAGCTCAAAGCTTCGATATCTTTTTTGATTCTGTGAACTACAACTATTTACTGGCATATGAAAACGCTTCGGGACTTCAGGTTCAGCTTTTTAACAACCTGTTGAAGAAAGTGGGTGTTACGCACGAAATAGAAGGTGGTGTCAGTGGCAGTATTCCGCGACTCGCTTTTGATCCGGTGGCTGAAAAATTTCTACTTTTTTGGATCGGTGATGCCGGCACATCATTAAAAAGCATTTTGTTGAATGCCGATGGAACGGCCGCAGGAAATATCCGTACATTGAAGACTTCCGGCAAAACTTACCGCTCGTTAAACATTTCCACGAATCAAGACACCGGAAAATTGCTGGCTCTGGTGACGGAATCGGATGGGGCCGAGGGCCAATTGGTTGGACTGAGAATCAAACAGGACGGCTCATTGCAAAAACCGAAGGAACTTTCCGTTTCTGGTTCCGATCCTGATTTAAATTCTATTTTTGCTGATTCCAGTTTTTCTGATGCAGGAACCGGTTTCGCGATCTGGAGCGATAACGATACGATCAATCGCAGAAAAATCGCGCGTTCGGGTAAAGTGGCAGGCTCTGCCGTCTCTCTTGCCGGTCAAGCGGATGACAATTCGGAGCAAACCAGCATCTTGTTTGATTCCCGTAACAATCAATTCATTCCCGTTTGGACATTCGGTAACCGGGTTCGAGCGATGGCGCTCAGTTCCTCCGGTTCGGTAAAGAACAACCCTTTTGATGTCGCGACCTCTGATCTGGGTCACGCACTCAACGCCACAACTTCCTACGATGCTGGGGCCGGCAACGCAATCGTTGTCTGGGAAGATTCTACGGAAGACGCTGAAACGATCGCTACAGGAGGCACGGCCAGATTTCGTATACGCGGAGCACTTTTCTTTTTCCAAAGCGCGACGTCCACGAAGAATATTACAGTGGGAGATAATTTCTTTTCTTCGAGTAATGGAAATGGCAATCTGACGGTAAACGCAGGCGATATCGTTACCTGGACGGTGAATGGAAATAATCCGCACACCGTAACCAGCGGATCCGAATCTAACCCGGGGACGCAATTTGATAGCGGCCAATTGGATCGGGGAGCCACCTTTACTTTCCGTTTTACGAGTGTCGGTGCGTTTCCTTATTTCTGCGAGGTTCACGGATCCAATGTGATGTCTGGCACCATTACCGTTCAAAGCTCAGGAGAACCACCACCGCGATATTAAATCTCCTCTAACCGGAGCCCAGCAACCCCGCAAAATGGCGCTCCGGTCCAATCCAAGAAAGTAAATACGGCAGGGGCGCGATGAAACGCGTCCCTGTTGTTCGCTAAGGTGATAAACCGGATAGAAGGATAGACCGGATTTCCTTGAGCTTATCCTCCTATCCCCATTGTCCGGATTATCCCGAAAAGAATTTGCAATAAGCCGTCTTGTTTGCTATCTTCTATTTCCCCAATTTTTTTCACTGTGGTGGGGGATCGTACAACGGCAGTACAGCAGACTCTGGATCTGTTTATCGGGGTTCAAATCCCTGTCCCCCAGCCATAATTCGTCTTCGGGTCAACCCGTCGATTAGTCTTCGCGTCCAGGTGCTTCGATGCGCAAATC
>JBKKAT010000392.1:0-8456 GCA_046714535.1 Acidobacteriota bacterium
CCTTGCCGGGCTGGCTGATCACTGTAATATCGCCACCGCTTTGTCGAATAATTCCATAAACAGTTGCAAGTCCAAGTCCCGTTCCCTTTCCTACACCCTTTGTCGTAAAAAAGGGTTCAAAGATTTGAGATTTGGTCAGTTCGTCCATGCCTGCTCCGGAGTCCGAAATGCAAAGGAGCGCGTATTGTCCGGGATTCACTCCGGGATGTTGCTTTATAGAATCCGCGGTAAATTCTGTATTTGCGGTTTCGATCATCAGTCTGCCACCATCCGGCATTGCGTCCCGGGCATTCACCACCAGATTCATGATGACTTGTTCGATTTGTCCGGAATCTCCCATGATCGTCGCCAGATCTGGTTCCAGATGAACTTTCAATTCGATGTGTTCTCCGATGAGACGTGAAATCATATGCTCCATTTTTAGAATCAGCTCATTCAAATTCAGTGCTTTCGAAGCCAGTACCTGCTTGCGACTGAACGCCAGCAGCTGACGGGTAAGAGATGCTCCGTGCTCCGCCGCTTTCTCAATTTCCCCGATGTGTTGAACCAGAGACGGATCAAATTTGTACTTCATTCCGATGAGTTCGCAATAACTGCTGATTGCCATCAGTAGATTGTTAAAGTCATGAGCAATTCCTCCGGCAAGTCTGCCGACCGTTTCAATCTTTTGTGACTGAAGAAGTTGTTCTTGCAAGTACTTCAAGTCGGTCACGTCGCGTGACGATACACAAACCGTCTTATAAGAGCCATCCGATGCCGCAACAGGGCTGACGCGTGCAAGGAACCAGCGTTTGCCGGCCGCTACTTCCAGCGAGTACTCTACGGTCTCCGCCTGTCCGGTTTCCAGCACCCGATGCAAGCGCTCCAGCGTCATGTTGCTGTATTCCGGTGGAAATAACTCATCGACTCGGTGTCCCAGTAATTCATTTTTAGGGCGTGCGAGAAGCCTTTCATTTGTCGTCCAAATATTCAGAAAAGTCGCGCGCTCATCGAGCTCAAAAACTATTTCATCCACTGAACCGACAAAAGCTCTCAGTCTTAATTCGCTCTCGCGAAGTGTTTCTTCGCGCTGCTTGCGATCGCTGATATCGGTGATTGTTCCGATGTAGCCTATGATCTCACCTTCGTCTCCTGTCACCGATACGCTTTGACCGATGACCCAGGTCGTAGCACCGTCACGTCTTTGGAACCGGTATTCGCCGGCAAATCGATTTTTTTCTGTAATTGCGTTCATCCATTCTTGAAAGACGCGTTCGCGATCCTCCGGATGGAGCGCTTCCATCCATCCTTTTCCGGAAGCTTCTTCCAAAGAGCGGCCGGCAATTTCCGACCAGCGGTCGTTTACATACAGACAATTTCCTTCTGAATCAGTTCGGAATATTCCAACGGGAGAAAGATGTAAGAGTGTTTCAAACCATTTTTCGTTTAGGCGAAGCGTCTCCTCCATTTCTTTTCGATTGCAGATGTCGGATATGATTCCCTGCAAGAAAAGTGGATTGCCTTCTTCATCTTTGATGACCACTGCTTCATCATGCACCCATACGACGCGGCCATCGCGAGCCAACATCCTGTATTCGCATTGAAATGGATTTCCGCTTTTGTGTGAAAGCGCCTCTTTCTTCAAAACACGATCTCGATCTCGCGGGTCGAGTCTGGCGGTCCAGATTCCGATGGTTTCGATCCATTCAGAAGTGGTATATCCAAGAATCTTTTCAATTTGTGGAGATACGTAAACCCATTCACCTTCAATTCCGAATTCTGCAATGTAAGTAATGACGGGCAGGTGTTCAACGAGAGCTTGATACCGTATTTGCGTGTCGTGTAGCTGTTTTTCGAGCCTCTTTCGTTCGGCTATTTCCTTTTGTAGTAAATCTTCTATTCTTTCTGGAGACACGGCTTTCAGTTTTTTGTCACTTGCGCAGCAATAAAGTGAACCAATTATACAACACGGCAAACATATATTTGGAAAGAGTTCGATTCATGACGATAAGTTCAGAGCGAAACTCAAAGTAGACCAAGGAGATCACCGCACTTCAGAAGTTACCGTTGATCGTTGAATCAGAATCAGTCCAGCCACCACAATCAATCCAGCGCCAATCACAGTTGTCGGGCCTGGCACTTCGTGGAATGCAAGATAGCCGATTGTGGCGGCCCCGATGAGTTCTACATACACGAGCGGTGCAAGCGTCGATGCATCAGCAAACCGGAACGCGCTGATCGAAAGAACATGACTGACAACGGAAAATACACCCAGGCCAACAAAGAAAATCAGATCTCCATACTCTGGTGTTGACCAGGAAAACATCGCTTGTGGTGTCAGTAGCAGAAACCCGACCGCGCATTGAAATGCAAGAGTCTTCACAGGATCGCTTTCCTTTGAAGCTTGACGCGTTGTGATCATGTAGAGCGCGAAAAAGATTCCTGAGCCAAAGGCCAGGAGCAATCCGGGATCAACCGTACCACCGGGTTTCAAGATCACCAGTGAACCGGCAAATCCAAGCGCGAGACTCAGGATTTTCCGCACGGTCAGTTTCTCTTTAAGTATTGCCACAGAGAGTAGGACCGCAATGATGGGACCAACAAAATACGCACTGACCGCTGTTGCAAGCGGGATGCGTGCAACTGCCAGAAAATACAGTGTCATGGCGATCACAAGGAACAGGGTTCGAAGGGTATGTGCAATGCGGCGTTCTGCCGGGAATACGCCCACGCCGCGAAGTGCTGCGATGGGTAGAACGATACAGCAGGCCACCGCGTATCTTGCCCAGCTGATAAACAGCGGTGAATAGCCGTTGCTTAAATACTTGGCTAATCCATCCACGAACGGGATGGTGAGCATCGCAAGGATCATCAGGATGATCCCTTTTGTCGCGTGCGAACGGCTAACAGAATCTGTTGCTGTCCATGTCATGAAGAGTTCTTCAATAATTCAGCGAACCGCTCCATCGTCTCGTTTGCGCCCCTTTCCATTCCGGAACTCACCATTCCTTCCAAATCTTCAAGCGATTTGTACATGGCTTTGCTTGTCATCTTTGTTTTGCCATCTTGTTCTTCAAACGTTACCGATTCAACCAGTTCATGGCCGGGACCAATCGGTTCAAAATTAAATGTGTGAACAATCCGGCTGGGAGGCACAATTTCACGATACTCACCGCTGAATGCGTATTCGTTGCCTGAAGGATCTCGCTGGATGAAGCGCCAAACGCCCCCGGGTCTTACCTCCATTTTCTCCACGGTCGTTTTGTATTCTTTGGGTCCCCACCAATGCGGAATGAGTTCCGGATCGGTCCATAATTTCCAAACAAGTTCGCGAGGCGCATCGAACGTGCGTTCCATGACGATTTCTCTTGCTTCACGGTTCACATTAAAAACTCCCGGTGTCATCATGATCTTTACTCCTTGAAGTACTTAATATATCTGATTCCGATCTAGTGCCCGTGATAAATTAGGAACTATGCCCATTCCGCCAGGAAGAAAACTCGGACCTTATGAAATCACCGGACAACTGGGAGCCGGCGGGATGGGGGAAGTTTATTTGGCGATCGACACTCGTCTGGACCGGCGTGTTGCCATCAAAATCCTGCCACAACATCTGTCAGAAGATGCGCAGTTCTCCAAACGTTTTCAGCAGGAAGCGCGCACAATCGCGAGCTTGAATCATCCACATATTTGCATGCTGCTCGACATCGGAACGGATGAAGGCATCGAATACCTGGTTATGGAATATCTGGAAGGAGAGACATTGCGCTCGCGGTTAAAAAGCGCGCCGATTCCCATTCAAGAAACAGTACGAATTGCCCAACAAATTGCGGTTGGATTGTCCGCTGCACATGACAAAGGAATTATCCACAGAGATCTGAAACCGGAAAATATTTTCCTGACCGGTGACGATCGTGTGAAGATCCTTGATTTCGGTTTAGCAGCACGGATTCAAACCGGGACGATTCCAAATTCCTCTACTGTTTACACGCAAGATAAGATTACATCACCAGGAATGGTTCTTGGCACTATAGAATATCTCTCACCGGAGCAAGCTCGCGGCCAGCAGGCGGACGCGCGAAGCGACATTTTTGCATTCGGTTTAGTTCTTTACGAAATGATTACCGGACAACGCTGTTTTTCCAGGCGCACCCCGGCCGAAACGATGGCAGCAATCCTGAGAGATGATCTTCCGAGCTTCTCCGCGCCTCATGATATTCAAAAAGTCCTGCGACGATGTCTTCAAAAAGATCCGAAAGACAGGCCGCAGTCAGCAGTGGAAATCATTTCGAGTTTAAAGAAAGCCAACTTAGCGAATGCATTCGCTACTAATAACGCGCAAGAAGTTGCTTCCATCGCTGTACTTCCTTTTCGAAATGTCGGCATGAACCTTGAAGATGAATACTTCAGTGATGGTCTCACAGAAGAGCTCATCGCGGATCTGTCAAAAATTTCATCGTTGCGTGTAATTTCCCGCATTTCCGCCATGCGCCTCAAGGATTCGGATAAGGATTTGAAGGACATCAGTAAAGTCTTAAAGGTCCGCTACATATTGGAAGGTGCAGTACGGAAAGCGGGCGCCAATCTTCGAATTACCGCGCAACTAACCGATACGGATCTGGACTCCGTTTTGTGGTCCGATAAGTACACCGGAACTTTGGAAGATGTATTTCAGATTCAAGAGCGGGTTTCACGATCGATCGTTGACTCTCTGAGTGTGCAGCTCACAGCAAAAGAAAACCGGATTCTGGCAGACCGTCCGTTTGCAAGTGTGAGGGCATACGACGCCTATTTGCGCGCGCGAAAAGGGATCTGGAGTTTCGATGAGAATCAGCTGGAACAAGCCGTCACTGACTTGAAAGGAGCGCTCGCCATTTCAGGTGAGAATATCATCCTGTATCGTGGAATCGGTGTCGCCATGTGGCAATACCTGAATATGGGCGCATCGTCTGATCCCAAGTATTTGGATGAAGCTGAAGATTATGCGCACAAAATTTTGAAGCTTGACCCTTCGGGGCCACATGGTCCGGCTCTTCTGGGGCTGGTTGAAGCTTACCGGGGAAACGTTCGTGAATGGATCCGGCAATTGCAAATCGCGGTTCGCGCGGATCCCACGGATACAGATTGTCTTTCGATGCTTGCGTTAGGATGGCTGTTCGTAGGACAAATGGAAAAGGCTGCTGAGATCATTACAAAGATAGAAGCGATTGATCCTCTCTGGTTTTTCCTTTACTGGCTAAAGTCTTTTTATGATTATCTTGAGTGCAGATTTGATTCGGCAATCTCTCATATGGAAAAGAGCAGAGAGTTCCAACCGGTCAATCCTGGTATTTCCTGGGCCACTGCTCAACAGATGGCATCCACGGGAAAGAAAGAGGAGACCATCGCGTACATCGATCAATCCTTTTCTAATCCATCAGAGAATGCGTTTTCAACTATGGCATGGATGTTGAAACATGCTTTGCTGATGCAAGCCGAACCAATGGAACAATTGATGACAGTAGAATTTGAAGCGGCCGTTTGGTCCGATCTGCAATGGACCCACGCGATCGCGCAATGCTATGCGTTGCTCAATAATCAGGAGCAGGCCATGCGTTGGCTGAATCGTTCCGTAAGCCGCGGATTGATTCACCATCCCTTCCTGTCACAGAAAGACCCGCTGCTGGAAAATCTCCGCGCATCTCCTTCGTTTCATGAATTGATGCGAACCGTAAAACAGCAATGGGAAACTTTTGTCGAGACGCTTTAGATAACTCGTCCGAAGGTTGCATCGACAACTTCCAGAAAGTTTCGTTCTTCGCGTAGGATCAAGCGTTTCGTTTGCGCCATAGCAAAGTTTTCCAGCGCTTCGCTGTCGGACTTCAGACACGCCCGATATTGCTCGTATGCTGCAAGGCTCTGGAAAGCAATCAGACCCCAGGCGACATCATTGGTGCCTTCGTGCGGAAGGAAATATCCGATCAGATGACCGCCGCACCGGGGAATAATGCGCCCCCAATTCTCTGCATATTCCTTAAAGGCGGCACGCTGGAATGGATCGATTTGGTAGCGAATCATGCAAGTAATCATCGTTCCTCCTTTGCTCCTCATGCTCATGATCTTGCTCATGCTCATGCTCTGCGCTTTAAAGCGTGAATTTTACACTTTCCCTTGCATCTACACTTCGTTTACCATAAAAGTATGAATGTAATGGAATACAGTGACGTTCCTGCTTCGAAAATTGCTTCCGCGATCGGTGAGCCGGCGCGGGCGCGAATGCTTTATTGTCTTCTGGACAATCGCGCGCGAACGAGTACGGAGCTTGCGGTGATCGCTGATGTCAGTCCTTCGACTGCTAGCGTTCACTTAAACCGGTTAAAGTCAGAGGGGCTGGTGCAGGTACATGTTCAGGGTAAATTTCGCTATTTTCATCTCGCGGGACCGCAGGTGGCTCGTGTTCTGGAAGCGTTGAGTGTCCTCGCCGGCGGTTCTCCCAACAAATTTGTTCCGAAGACGCCAGAGTATCTACACACAGCGCGGACCTGTTACGACCACATCGCAGGCAAGCTCGGCGTCTTACTCCATGACCGTCTTCTTGCTTTGCAATGGCTGACAGCGAGTGGCAATTTGTACAATGTCACAACAAAAGGAATCAAGGCGCTCGAAACGCTGGGCATTGAAATTGAAGATCTTCGCACACTGCGGCGTAAATTTGCATTCGCCTGTCTGGATTGGAGTGAACGCCGCCCTCATCTGGGCGGTGCACTAGCCGCAGCGGTCCTGAAACTCGCCCTGAAGAAAAGATGGGTGACCCAGGATTTCGATAGCAGAGCTCTCTCCCTCACAGCACCTGGCAGGCGTCAATTCCTGAATCATTTCGGAGTTACTATTTGAAAAGAGGCAAAATGATGGCGTTAAAAAGAAGTATCGAACTGATCTTCGCTTTTGCATGGCTCGCAATACTGCTGGTTGCATCGGGAACGCAAAGTGCGACTCAACATGCGGACCGCATTTTCGTTAACGGAAAAATCTGGACAGGAGACGATGCTCATCGCAACGCAGAAGCCATAGCAATTGGCGGAGATAAGATTCTAGCCGTTGGATCGAATAGCCAGATTCGCGCTTTTGCAGGACCTGACACAGCCATTGTCGATCTGAAAGGCCGGTTTGTAATTCCAGGATTCCAGGATTCACACATACATTTTCCGGGTGATCCTATTCATTCCGCACGTCTCGAAGGCCTGGAAACTATCGATCAATTTCAGAAACAACTTCGCGAGTTCGCGAAAGCTCACCCCAATTTACCGTGGATAACCGGAGGCGGATGGGGTTACTCGGCGTTCCCCAACCATGAGGTCCACAAAAAATACATTGATGCAGTGATACCGGATCGTCCGGTTTACGTCAGCGAGCGGGACGGTCACATGGGCATTGCGAACTCAAAAGCGCTGGAACTGGCCGGTATCAGCCGCGATACGCCGGATCCACCAAATGGTCAAATCATGAGGGACGCGACCGGCGAGCCAACCGGTGAGATGAAAGAAGCGGCACATGACGCGATGTATTCGCATATTCCTCCACCGTCCGATCAGGAAGTTTATGAAGCGTTCTTACATCATATGGAGGGGGCAACGGCGGCAGGTTTGACTTCCGTGCAAAACGCATACTGGTCACCAAAACACCAACCCATCTTTGTGCGTGCACTTGCTGCCGGCGTGTTGAAACTGCGTATTCGCTTTGCAACACCGATTCTGCCGGCCGATGGTGGCGCTCCGGCCAATCATCATCTGAAAACACCGCTCACATCTGAAGATCTCAGACATTACAAAGAATTGCGCGACACGTTTCGCGGACCACTGATGAGCTTTGGAACAATTAAAGGAGTGCTGGATGGAACAGTGGATGCGCGCACAGCCGCTATGTTCGAACCATATGTTGGCGGGGGCACAGGAATCCCCTTTTGGGAACAAGAGGACTTGAATAAAACTGTAGCCCTCTATGATAAGGAAGGATTCCAGATTTTATTGCACGCGATTGGAGACAAGGCGATCAACATGGCATTGAATGCTTTCGAGTACGCGGCGAAAACAAATGGAACCACAGGACGCCGGCATCGCATAGAACATGTAGAGGTGCCGCGGCTATCCGACTTGCCGCGGTTTAAAGAACTCGGAGTCATCGCATCGACACAGGCATTATTCGCAAATCCGGATGCCACCACGCTTGGGAATTATGCGGTTCTGCTTGGCCCCGAAAGATCGTCTCGCGCGAATGCATTCAAGCTCTTTGACGACGCAGGAGCGGTGCAAGCGTTTGGAAGTGACTGGAACGTGTTTGACTTTTCGCCCCTCAAAGGTATCTATTGTGCCGTAACACGCATCACGCCTGAAGGAAAACCCAAAGGCGGGTGGTATCCGGAGCATCGCATCACAGTGGAAGCGGCTCTGCGTCACTATACGCGAGACGGAGCATACGCAAGTTTCGAAGAAGAGAAAAGG
>JBKKAT010000393.1:0-9041 GCA_046714535.1 Acidobacteriota bacterium
CGGTTCATTTTCAAGAATATCAGTGAGGTATTTAACAGTGCGATCGGTGAAATAACCGCTGGTGGGACAATAGATTTGCTTGACGCCATTATTCCGGATAAAAGCGCGGCATATTTCTGCGAATTCGGCTCGAAGGAAAGGTTCCCCTCCGCCCAGATTCAAATTCTCCACTTTCCCCAGTTCACGCGACAGCGCAAGTATTTCCTCCACCGTCAAATCATCTTTTTGATTTAGACTCCGCCAGTAGAAACAGTGCTCGCAGGTAAGATTGCAAATCGAAGTGACAAACAGAATCAAGAAGGGAGGCGTTCCGGGAGTCCGGTAGTTCCTGGAAGTGATTCGCGCATGGCGAATCGCGCGATCGACGAAGCTCATGCTTTGCCTGCCGGTTTCGAGGTCCAGTAACCGGTAAATTCGCCAATAGACCAGAACAAAGTCAAAAGAATTAGATTGGGAAAAGCTTTCATGAACTCAGGGATCAATCTCTTTTTCTGTAATATAGCACGGATTTTCCGGCTCAGCAGAACAAAAGGAAGAAGCGGTGATACGGCCAGAAACGCAATCCGTTGAGCGTTACTGCAATGTTGAGCGCGCGTGCCTGCAAAGGAACGACCCCAAACATAGCGTTCTTTCAAAGCCTTTGCAAGGCTAAGGTTCTGACGGTGTTGATACACAACCAGCTCCGGTGCCAGCCACAACGTTTTTCCTTTTTGCAACAGGTGATCATGAAACGACGTTTCATGAAAGGAATTCTCCCAAAGGGAACGTGTCTCGTCCAAGGTTTCTCGTTTGTAAGAAACATTTGCATCGGTCAGAAAATAAGAAGGACCGGCAGGAAGCGGATTTTGATAGCGTCCAAAATCGGAAAAATAGACTGCCCAGTTGAGTGCCCTGTTCACATCGTTTTCCATGGAACCGCCGATCGCCGCGTGTGGCTGTTTGTGCAATTGTACGAGTCCTCTTGCCCAATCCGGATGAGCGCGTCCATGATCTTCGATCAGTGCAAGTATTTTTCCACGGGCGATACTCAAACCGCGCGCGCGTAATTCATCATGGTGCTCGCGACTTGCACCATTGCGGTTTACAACCGAACGTAAATCCGCGATTTGTAGAAATCGTACATCCGGAAAATCCGGTTCCAGAGCCGGTATTGCGGCATCGGTTCCATCATGAGGAACAACAATTTCCATCAAAGGTGGATCCTTCTGTTGCCGCAAGGATTCCAGGCAACTGCGCAAATGATTTGCATCACTCACCACAGCAACGATTACCGACAATTCAGGTTGTTGATCCATCTCTATTCCACCTTCATCAAAGCGTCACCCGGGCCAAACAAATAGCCCATCAGTTCCCCGGCAATATAAACAACCGCGGCTGGAATCAACAACGGAAACGCACGAACGTACTTGTCCACCCGGTGTTTCTTCTGCAGGACTCTGGCTGAAATTCTTGCCAGCAAAAGAGCCGGAAGCGCAGGCGATACCAGAGTATAAATGATGCGCTTGCCGGTGGGCATCACTTTCCGGCGGGCGCCGGCATACGCGCGGCTGAATAAATAACGTTGGCCGAGATAGTATCCGTAAGAAAACGGCCCCCTGTGATACACAACCATTCCGGGTACCGATTTTAAGATGGCCCCCTCTTCAGCGAGTCTGGAATAAAGAAACGCTTCCCAATAACCTTCCTTGAGTTGTGCGAGGTGTCTTAACAGAATTTCTTTGCGAAACGCAACATTGTTACCGGGTAAATCATAAACATTTCCCTGTGGCACCGGAGGCATGTAGGCGTTGTACTCAACGAAATAAGTGACCCAATCGCGAAGACGTCCGTAGTTATCATCCTGAACAGCGCCGCCAATGGCTGCAACCTCAGGATCAAAAGAGGATGCGATCGTGCTCACCCAATCCTTTGCGGCGGTGCAGTGTTCTTCCAGGATCGCAACGATATTCCCGCGCGCGTTTTCCACTCCAATTCTTCTTAACTCCGGAATCGTCTTTCTTGAATTTTGCGGCAGAATTTTTACGAAGGGGTACTTTTCGCTGATACGCTTCCGGGTCTCTTCGCCGTGACAATCTACAACAAGCACTTCAAATTCCGGCGCATTCTCCTGATGAGCGAGGGAAGCGATACAGTCATCGACAAAAGGAGCGCCTACCACAGAAGCAATGATCACGGACACTTGCGGATTCAAACGATCAGGCGCTCCAGACATCAGTTTTTGGATCCCAGAAGGGACCTGTGAGTCCTATCTGTCCGAAGATTTCCACCATTTCTTCTGCAGGACGTCTCGATTCCTCTGTTAAACGATTTCCGTACCATTTTACTGTAAGCAACCAGAGCTGGTCGAGATTGATCAATGGCCTTTTTGGAATTCCTTTCGATTCACACCACCGCGGACCACATTCTCTTCCGAACACGAATCAATCATATATGAGTGCCAGAGTAACGAGAAATCAATCGATGCCCGTCGGACTAATTGTCATCAGTACATCACAACATTATGATGTAGTGGACGTCAATCTGTTAATTGCCCTCGCGTGGCCATCTCATATTCAGCACAGAAGCTCAGAACTGGTTTGTCAGCTAAGGTGGCACTCAGCACTCGGCACTCATTACTCAGCACTAAAAAAAATATGGGGCGCAATTTCTTGCGCCCCTGATGATGAGGAATTATAAAAACTTAAAGCCCTTCGTCTTTATCAGCTCCGAGCCCGCAGATGTCTTCCAAGTATTGAACGCCGCCCGTTGCAGTCTGAGTTTCACGCGGCGCGGGACATCCTTCCGTACGGACGGGCATCACCGTCTGTTGTCGCTGTCGCTGGTTACGGGGATCGATTCTTTCAAGAGGAAGCGGCATAGTTTTCAACGCCGCTCGCACTTTCTGGAATTCATCCGTTTCACCAATCGGTTCACGCCGCTCATTCAAGAACGTGATTTCACGCCTTGTATTGACCATTCGTTGATAAAAGGGTGGATGTGTTCTAAACCAGGAGGCGCCGCTCACATAGCCTTTCTCTGTAGCCATTTTGTCAAAGAATTGGGAAAAACCGCGTGGATCATATCCCGCGTGCCATGCGTATTGCACCCCGAGTTGATCTGCTTCCAGTTCGAACTCGCGGCTCTTACCAAGCAGGTTCAGGTTTAGAGCAAGACCCAGACCCATGGCTCCGTATTGGAGACCATAATAAAGACCAGGACTACCAGCGAAGGCTGCCCCTATTTTCGCCGCCTGAAGAAGAATGTTAGCTATCTTTGCTTTGCGCTGGAGTTTGTGCCCGTGCCGCGCGGCAGCGTGCGCAATTTCATGAGAAATGACGCCGGCTAATTCTGATTCATTGTCCGCAGCCTCAATCAGTCCGCGATTAATGAATAGGAATCCGCCGGGAAGGCAAAAAGCGTTGATCTCTTTGGAATTCAGTACGGTTACCTTTGCAGGAACCTGTAAATCGGAATGCTTCGCAAGATTCTCTGTAATATTCGTCACATACCTTTGGACGATCGAGCTTTCCACAGCTTCCGGCATTACACCTTGACGCCGTAACTGCTGGATCGCTTGCAATCCGGTCTTGACATCGTCTTCCTGATCGTCAGCAACAACGCGATAGCCGATATCATTTACATTTGCCCAGCGCCGGCTGCGAAAAGAACCGGAACGGAGTTCTTGCTCGATCCGCTGGCGCTCAGCGGGCCAGTGTTGAATCAACTCCAGTTTGGCTTTTCTATTTTCATACGCAACCGGAATCGCTTCATCGGACAGTATATCTGCCCTTGCTTTCAGGATGCGCAGGTTTTGAATTTGACAGTGCCGTTCGTGACGTTCCCCTTCATCGATCCTTCCGCCTACCATATATAAATCCCCGCTTGCAGAACGAAGCTCCTGTTCGTACTGCCGGCTTCGATTTTCGTGCGCACTTACGCAGTAGTCTTTCGACTGTTCCAGATAGTCCTTCATTTTTTCAATCTGTGCAGATGTGTAACGATACCGGGGTGCTTCTTCAAAAAGTTCCGCATAAGACTCGCGAGTTATCTCGAGAAGTGGATTCATTACATCGGGGGCCAAAGGTCGTTGGGGCATTGCTTTTTGCCGGCTTTGTCGGCTTGAGCAACCGGCAGGCAAGATAAGTGCAACAACAAGCGAGAGAATGAGACCATGATAAAGTATCGACTTCACGTTGCTACCTCCAACACTGGAAGAATAAGTCTCAGCGAACGAGGGTCGTGTAGCGAAGCGGGCAAAACTCTTGTAACACGGGCACGTTTTTGTGGTAACTCGAACGTCGAGTCTATTTGAGCCGTGCTTTCAAGTTGTATTGCAGGTTCTTGATCACCAATCGGTCTTCTTCCAGCCCCAGTGTCGCGGAAAAACGGCCGCAGGTAGGGCAGCAGTTTTCATCAGAAGTACGCCAGACGTAGTTACTTGCTTTCATTTGTTGAAAATTTACAAGTGTCTCGCGAATGACAGTGCATTCCTTCGGCAACCGGGACTGCAAATCTTCTATCCAGGATTGAGTGTCCACGAGCTGCCAGCCGGAATCCTTCCAGAGCAAAACATTATCCAGCTCCGCATTTGCGGTGCTGGCGGATCTGTGAGGGATTTGCAACAAAACTCCTCCCGCACTTTTTATGATGCTTGGCTCTTCGAACCAACCAATATTCAAATCGGTGCGGTCAGCATAAAAGGGACGCAACATGTTGGGGGAAGATTTATCCGAATAAAAAAGTACTACTGCCGTATTCGTACGCGGATACTGCGTTGGATAATTTGATTTTCCGTAATTCTCTGCTTCATATTTGTCCAGCCACTCGTAAAGAACGTAGTAAAGATTCCTGTCACCCAACTGTCCCAAATCTCCGAGCTTTTTGATGGTGCAACGCTCCACCGGGTCCTTGGGAGGTTTAGCGGGCAAACATTCCTTGCGCACCACATCCCAACTGTGGAAAGAATTCACATTGATGATCGGATATTCAGTCTCCGGCTGAACACGCATGACGTCAGCGGAAAATGCTGTAGAGACAAAGAAACAGAGAATCAGCAGTATTCGTAGCATTTTTCTCCTCGCTTATTCTGTTAAGAATATGGTTCGAAAAAGTCGATTTTCAATATCACTCGTACCAGATTTCTATTACGTACCCGTCCGGATCCGTCACATAAGCATACGGAAAACCCGGAGCGAACTCGCCACTCTCAACAATCTTGCCGCCGGCTTTTTCCACTTCTCGTATCGCTTTCCCGATGTCTTCCGGTTTGATAAGCCGAAAACCGAAATGCGCAATGCCTCCCTGCTTTCCGGCATCTTTACGACTCTTTTCAAAGGCAATCACATCAAACTCGCCGGGCCCTAGAACCTGAATGGAATTAGTGTCCCGGTAGTATTCCTTCACGCCAAAGGCTTTGCTGTAAAACTCAAGTGAACGTTCCGGATCACGAACCGACAAACTCAGGTGGGTCAGACCGTGGGTCTTGATCATTGGATTTCTCCAGCAGGATTTTACAACAGAACAAAAAAAGATTTAACCGCCAGGACGCCCGGAACGCCAGGGGAAAAAGGAAATGATTTGCCAGGCGTCTTAGCGTCCTGGCGGTTTATTCGGCAGCAAGACTTTATGCTATTTTCGGCCAGATGGTATGTGCAGAAGCAACAATTGTCCGCCCTGCACCAGTTCACCCGCAATCGAGTAGTGAGCCTCCACATCGATCAGGAATTTTCCTTCACCCAGGATTTCCGACATATCTATAATGCCGGAAGATTCTTCATCCTGTGTCAGGAATCCAGGAACCCCGGGAGTAAATCTATCCGGATCGTGCTGCGCAATCAGACTGAGTTTGTCCTGGTCCGGATAGTAGCGCCAGATCTTCGCCAGAGAGGGTTGATTCCCCGGATCTTCCTGAATGATGACCTGTCCACTGCGGTTGATGGTCAGGTTGTCCATCATGTTCTGGCCTTCCGAACCATCCAGAAGCATTTCGATGGTTCCGCCCAACGCCGGATTCGCAGCGTCCACAAATCTCAATCTCCACAGACGGCTATTGGTTGTAAATGTGGCCGTAGTAACAAAGTAAAAATCGTTGGGATTGGCCGGATCCCATGCGCCATCTTCAGGGCGCAGAAACGCTGTAACCTCATTAGCCGTACCCAAAGACTCCAGCGAGGCAGCCGACAGGAGAGACGCATCTCCAAAGTTGTACACAGTAAATAATGTGGGACCTGCCAAAACCGTACTGTTCGATTCAACGGGAAGTCCTGTGACCTTTATTCCGTAGAGATCACCATTCGCAAGTCCTGCTGCTTCGGCCGCGTTGGACGAATTCGTTTTCTGACCGGCATAAATGTAAACCTGACCGGGAGTTGTATCATCGGTTGCGATCACGACTGTTTTCAGTCCTAAATCAGGATGCGCAACCGCATTTTCAAACGCAAACTTACCGAGCCATGGAATTTCGTAACTTGTGCCGTTCATTGCATGCGCAAATGCGCGTCCGCCGGAAACCTCCTCTCCGCCTAGAAAAAGATACCCATCGTAACCAAGCCCGCTATCATCGTCATAGAAAGCGGATCGTTTCGGGAGATCGGCTGAACACAAACGCGCAAAAACGACACCGGCTGCGGGGGCGTTCCAGTGTCCGAGCGGATTCCAGGTAACAACCTCATGGATCAAATCTTCGCCATGAAGCACTGTCAAGTCATCCTTTCGAATCATCCATTTGGATACGAAAGAGCCAATGGCGCCGTGAGCGCGAACGATACCTTCGCCGGCGGCCAATTCATGATTCATCAGCACGGTAAAAGTGCCATCTCCATTGTCAAAAGCTCCAAGACCGTCCGGAATTCCAACCATACGGTAGGGAGTGTTATCCGGTTTGAGGTTAACGTAGTCACCCACTGTAAGAATCGACCGGGTAATCACACCGGATCCTTTTTGGGCCCGCTCAACGTACGGAGTTTGAGAGCTGCTTGGACCTTGAATCTCATTTGCAATCACACCCGTTGATGAAAACAGTGATACAAAAAACGCAGACAGTGCGAACACACACGATTGAATAGAAATCATAAATTTCCTCTCTCCTTTGGGATTGTTGTTATTGTTTTTGGAAATCACAGGTGAACTCGATATTAAGAGATGAATCTTTCGACGTTCTTAATGGGGGATTAGGAATAAGTAAATTTCAGAAGAATTCTGTTTTGCGTGGACACCGCAGCACCCGCTTTCAACAGTGCTTTATTTACAAAATGTTCTTACTTTATATCAACAGTTTTAAAGGAGTGTTCCATGTACACTGTTCGAAATGTAACTGCAGCACTGATGCTTGCGGTCCTTTGCATCGTTTTCTCTGCTACCCGGGTCCTGGCGGATTTCTCGAAAGCAGATGAACGGGAGGTGAATCAGTATCAATTAACCGAAAAGAAATTGGATCAGTTTGCGCAGGCCAACAAAAATTTGATTGAAGCATTCCAGAAGGATCCTGGTCTTTCGAGCAGAATCTCGAAAACCGAGGCGGGCATAAAAAAAGAGAAAGATTTAACGGCGACCGCAGAATTGTTTGACAAGTGGCCCGAGGTCAAGAAAGCAATCGCGGATGCCGGGATGACCACGCGGGAATACTGGGTCTTTCAGATGGCCATGATCTATGGCGCGACCGGATATATGGCTCAAAAAGCAGGAGGCAAGGCGCCGGAATCGTTCTCGCTCAAAAATATCGAATTCTACAAGACCCATGAAACAAAATTCATGGCTTTGCAAAATGATCTCAAGATGTTGGGACAGTTGATGGAGCCGAACAGCGAGGAAGAAGAACTCGAGGAAGAAGAAGAGGAAGAAGTAGAGGACGAATAGCAGAGTTTACTCGTTATTTGTGCGCGCGTACATCCGCACCATTTTTCTTTTCCCAACTTAAGCAGGCTTTTCAAACCTGCTAGAATCATTTGCTGGAAAGCGAAGGGAGGGAATTGAATGCGGCTCATTCTAAAAATTCTTGGGATTCTTGTCCTGTTGGTCGTACTGGCCATCGCATCCGGTTTGATTTATGTGTTCACGGCTTTCCCCAAAAAAGAACCATTACAGCAAATAACGGTTCAGGCCACGCCGCAACTTTTGCAAAGAGGCGAATATCTGGTTCATCACGTGGTCGTGTGCACCCACTGTCATTCGCAGCGAAAAATGGAAGTGTTTGCCACGCCTGCGGTACCGGGCACTGAAGGAAGCGGCGACCTGTTCATAAAAGATGCCGAGTTGGGTGAGCTTTATTCGCCGAATATTACGCCGCATGCAATCAAGAATTGGACAGATGGCGAGCTCATTCGCGCCGTAACGGCGGGAGTGAATCAAAAAGGTGATCCACTCTTTCCGATCATGCCTTACAAGGTTTATGCAAATTTGAAAGAGGAAGATTTGCACGCGGTGATCGCCTATGTCCGTAGTTTGGAACCGATTGCATATCAAGTACCACCGACAAAACTCAAATTTCCCTTGAATTTAATCGTGCGAATGATTCCGGGACCGGCTGAAAAAGACGCAAAAGCGCAATCGAATCCTGGAAATTACCTTACAAAAGTCGCGGGCTGCATAGATTGCCACACGCCCCTCACCGACAAAGGAGAACCAGTTCCTGGAATGACTCTGGCGGGTGGCCAGGATTTCGTCATCGTGAAATCGGCGAACATCACTCCGGATGTTGATACCGGAATCGGAAAATGGACAAAGGAAGACTTCATTTCCGCATTCAAGAAATGGCAGGATCCGGCGATGCAACAAATCGTAGTACCGGAAAGGCAGAACACCGTGATGCCCTGGATCTCCTATTCGGCAATGAAGGAAGAGGATCTGGCTGCTATCTATGATTATTTACGGACGGTTCCCCCCATCCGTAATTCGGTCCAGAAATTCAAGCGCCCGGAGCGATAAAGGCTTTAACGCAAAGCCGCAAACGCATGTGTAAGACAGGGGGATCGGGAGATGATGGGGATAAGGAGATAATTTGTATTTTCTTTCATCTCCACATCTGAAATATCTCCACATCTCCCTTCTTACACGCAGCTAGTCTG
>JBKKAT010000394.1:0-10856 GCA_046714535.1 Acidobacteriota bacterium
CTTAAATACCGAACAAGGCATACTGTTTCGAAAGCGTCCTGTAGCGGATGAAGAAACGAAGCCGGTTCTGGTGACGTTCAACAAGACCGGGATTCAGACAATCATTGATGCAAGCGACAATTTGAGAGTGGATCATTACACGCTGGAACCGACCCCCCTGGCAACGCTGTTTGGATCAGAATGGGAAAAACGAACACTGGTGAAGCTGGAAGATCTTCCCAAACACGTGTTGGAAGCCGTGATTGCGATCGAAGATCGCAGGTTCTTCAAACATAGCGGCGTTGATGTGGTCTCCATCGGACGAGCTTTCTTCAACAATCTTCGTGATGCAGGTCCGTTCCAGGGCGGAAGTACGATTACGCAGCAACTCATAAAAAACCTTTATCTAACTCCCGAAAAAACCATGCGTCGCAAAGTTAGTGAAGCAACGATGGCCATTTTGATGGAAGCAAAGTACAGCAAAGACGAAATTCTGGAATTCTATCTGAACGAAATTTATTTAGGGCAACGTGGATCCGTGAGTATCAAGGGGATCGGCGAAGCAAGTCAACTCTTTTTCAAAAAAGATGCGCGGCTTCTAACCGTTCCTGAAGCCGCAACGCTCGCCGGTTTGATCCAGGCTCCCAGCCGGTATGATCCGTATCGCCATCCGGACAAAACAAAATTGCGCCGCGATTCTGTTCTCCTGGCGATGAAAGAAGTGGGAACGTTATCTCCCGAAGAATGCGAGAAATACATCAGTTCCCCTTTAGAGATCAAACAGCCGGAACCACGGGACAACAGAGCTCCGTATTTTCTGACTTATTTGAAGAAACAATTGAAAGACCAATTTTCGACAAAAGCGTTGCACGAGGAAGACTACAGAATCATTTCTACGCTTGATTACGATATGCAGCTTGCTGCTCAACAAGCTCTGTCAGAAGGTCTGGCAACGATCGACAAAGTTCGAGGAAAGCGTATTCGCAGCCGCGTGCAAGGTTCTTTGATTGCAATTGAAGCCACAACGGGAAAGATCAAAGCATTTGTTGGCGGTAGAAATTTTACTGGAAGCCAGTTCGACCGTTTAACCCAGGCCCGCAGGCAGCCGGGAAGCAGCTTCAAACCTTTTGTGTATGCGGCTGCTCTGGAAACGGCTTTTGATGCGCAAAGCCGTTTTTATACCACATCTTCATTGTTGGCTGATGAGCCTTGGAGCATTCAAATTGATCGGGCGACATGGAAACCACAGAATTACAACGGAAGTTATAACGGTGTTGTTTCCTTACGCACGGCGTTAGCCAAGTCCATGAATATTGCAACGGCAAAATTGGCGTACGATGTCGGTTTCTATAAGATCTATCATCTTGCCCGAAAAATGGGATTCAACAATGTGAAGCCTTATCCTTCGATCGCATTGGGCGCTTTTGAGGTCACGCCGTTTCAACTGGTGCAAGCCTATACAGCTTTCGCAAATGGTGGCAAACGAGTGGAGCTACAGGCAATCAGTCACGTGAGCAGTTCCACGGGAGAGTTGGGACGACAACGCGAAATACAGCAAACAAGGGTGCTCCACGATCAAACTGCTTACTTAGTTACAGATATGCTTAAAACCGTTATGCGCTCGGGGACGGGGGCTTCGATTCGTCAATGGGGCATCCCGCAGACGATCGCGGGTAAAACCGGTACAACCAACGACCAGAAAGATGCGTGGTTTGTGGGATACACACCGGATTTCATTTGTCTGGTATGGGTTGGCTATGACAACAACACTCCGGTGGGGATGACTGGCGCTCAAGCCGCTTTGCCGATCTGGGCGCGTTTCATGAAAAAAGTTCAACATCAAATTCCTGTTCGTGAATTTCCACGACCGCGCGGAATCGTGGAAAAGGAAATCGATCCCTATACAGGAAAACTCGCATCTTATTCCTGCCCTTATGCAGCGCGGGAGCTGTTCATCCAGGGCACTGAGCCTTTCAGTACTTGTACAGACGCAGATCATTTTCTTCCCATTGAATATTTTGTGGGAGCTGAGCCCAGAATTCACCAGACCGCCTATTTCGGTGATGATAGTGACAATTACAACTACTCGAACATTTCCTATGACAATTCTCGATACACTTATACGAATTATGAAGACACCGAAACGTACCTGAATGATGAAGATACGCAGAATTATGAGGATCCCCCGGAAACAATAGATTATTCGGATCAGTCCTTTCCTGAAAACAACGAGCAGTCTGAACCGGCAACCGAAACCGATAGCACGAACGAGGAACTCGCAGAGGAAAACGAGGAAACTTCCGATCCGTATCATAGTCCGGTCTTAAATGACTACGAAGCTCCCGTAACAGAGGAAATAGAGGAACCGGAGATTGAAGAAGGCCAACCGCCGCCGGATGCCTCTTCTCCGACGTATCTAGCTCCGAAACCCAAGAAGAAAAAAGTTCCGATTTATACAAACAAGGATATCCCTCAATCGGAAAATATTGAGCCAGCGCCACAGACTGATACTGATAATGCTGACGATGACGAGGAATAAAGAATCGGAGGGCGGGCCTTCTGCCTGCCGGTTTGTGCTTGCCGAAGATGGTGGGCAAGAGTCCCCCTCCATAATAATCTCGTGCTCTTGATCTTGCTCGTCGTACTCGTGCTCATAATCCTGATCGTACCCTTGCTCTTGAACTAATCTTTCACAATATTCGTAAGTGTGATCCGCGATCGATCACGATCCACGATTATTATGGACATACAAATATCAACACTGGACATGATCCTGAGAGTCCTCATTTCCTTGTTGCTCGGCTTTGTCATCGGGCTGGAGCGAGAGTCAAAGAAAAAACCGGCCGGGCTTCGCACAAACATGATGGTTGCTTTAGGTTCTGCCGCCTTTACCACTTTGACACTCGAGTTATTCAACGCCGTTCTTGAAGCAAGAGACCGAATAAACATTGATCCGCTTAGAATCGTAGAAGGGGTCATGGGAGGACTCGGCTTTATTGGCGCGGGTTGCATCATCCAATCGCGCGGATCGGTGGAGGGCGTTACTACCGCTGCAACCATCTGGGTGGTTGGCGCAGTTGGTCTTGCGTGTGGAGCCGGTAATTTCCGGCTAGCCGTCGTAACCACAATTCTCGCATTCCTTGTTTTAACCGGACTTCGCTTCTTAGAAAAAAAAATCGGCAGCAAAAATATTACGGGTGCAACAGATGGTTAAGAACCCTCACGTTTTACGCGTTGTTACGTACAACACCCACAAGTCCCGGGGTCTGGATGGACGCATCCGTCCGGAACGTATTGTCAAAGTTCTTCACAAACTCAATGCGGATATTATTTCCTTACAGGAAGTGTGGAGTTACACAGAAGGTCCGTTACGAAAAGATCAAGCGAAGTTCTTTTCAGAAGAACTCAAGCTCACCTGTTGTGTCGGAGAGACTCGAAAGTATCGTGGTGGAATCTACGGGAATATCATTCTCACCCGCTTTCCCGTTTTGTTTACGCAGACCTACGATTTGACCGTCGTTCAGAGAGAAGAGCGCGGCTGTTTGCGCGCAGATATGGATATAGCCCCGTTTGGTTTGGTTCATGTGTTCAATATTCATCTGGGCACCGGTTATTTCGAGCGCAAGCGACAGGCGCAAAAATTGATTGATGTTACTCTTTTAAGGAATCCGGAGTTAAAAGGGAAACGGTTGGTGATGGGCGATTTCAATGAATGGATGCTTGGATTGACGACGAAATTCCTGCAGGAACAATTCCGGAGTGTCGATGCGGCAACAGTCCATCCTGTGAAATCTTTTCCTGGATTGATGCCCATGCTAACGCTGGACCATATTTACTTTGATCCATCATTCAAACTGGAAAGATTAACGATCTACAGAAGTCCGATGGCGCTCATTGCCTCCGATCATCTCCCTGTTATTGCGGATTTTGACCTGAAAACTGACCCGCCTAAACAGGAGTCAGAATCCACTGCTGTACCTGGGTAGTTGCTTCACGAAAACTATTGACCACGCGATCGGCTCCTGCTTCCATTAGTATCGGGGTCGCTTTTTCCAATTCTGCTGCCTGCCACAGGCCAACGATTATCGACAGTTTGGGGAAACGGCTACGCAGCCTTTTGCATAAATACTTTGCATGGTTAACCACGGCCGGTGGCAAACCGGAAATGCAAATCACTGCCGGTTGTTTATTCTCCACAAGCTCCACAAGCTCACCGGCAAGAGTTTCAACAGAAACCCACTCTGCCTGGATTCCTTTGGTTTGTAAGAGGACAGAAAAAATCATTGCAGCAGCTTCATCTGCAGTGTCACGGCTCGCGATACAAAGGACAAGACCGGAGTCTCCCACTGCATCCTGATCACCCGCTGAAACAAATAATTTGGACATCGCATCCTTTAGTTTTTCAACCACAAACTCGTAACGGCCTTCATCAAGAGCTCCTGTATGCAAGTCCTGCTCAATCAACCTTAAAGCGGGAAGCACCATGCCTTCACAAGTTTCACCGATTGTATGTTCCTGAAGATATTCTTTCAGTAGAGTTTCGGCTTCCTGAAAATCAACGGCAAGCAACCTCTGATAAAGCCGCTCGGAGGGGGCGAGAACCGGGTCATCGCCGAGAAGTATATGCAAGAACCGGAGCTGAGGTATGTATTTCCCCAGCACAACCAGGCACACGGTTAAAGGGGTGGATAAGAGCAATCCGACCGAACCCCAAAGCCATGTCCAGAATACAGCGGCAACGATCAATGCCATGGAAGAAACGCCTGTATAAGCTCCCACTAGCCAGGGTTCCAGAACGTTGTTGCTGATAATTTCTAAGCACATAAACATTAGAACTGTTATCAGGGGCGCGGTCCAGGAATCAAACACAACGAATGACAACGTGATTGGCATGAGAGCGGCGAGCCAGGGCCCAAGATACGGGATGAAACGAAGCACCGCACTCAAAACACCCCACAGAGCTGCATTCGGAACGCCAATCAAGTAAAGTAAAATTCCAACGACCAGGCCTTGACCGCCATTGATCATCGTTTGCATCACGAGATAACGGCTAACTCGCACAGTGGCCTCATCAAGTGCTTGTGTTGTGACCGTGATACGGTCCGGACCGATCAGCCGGATCAACTTGTCCCTGAGTTCCTCCCTCTTCAAAAGCATAAACACCACAAATACAATTACGATGGCTGCTGTTCCGAGCGGTTTTATGAACGGCGTAAAAATTGCGCGAATCATCTCGAGTGCAGAAGGGCCCGGTTCGCGCACTTCCACTTCGATTGCCTTCGGTTGTTGTGTATCCACTAGAGTGAATTCCTGGTTTAGCTCTTCAATTGTTTTCCATGTTCTTTCCAAGCGGGGACCGATAGTCCGCACCGTTGCAAGTTTTGTGCGAAGGTTATTTTGATAACGAGGTAGTTCACGGGCTAAAGTCAGCATCTGGTCAAACACGACCCAGCACAGGAATCCCAGGAGAGCAAAGACGCAGAACGTAACCATTGCTACGGCCGCACTCCGTCTGAATCGCAAACGTTGCAATTGATTGATCAGCGGAGTGAGCACAAAACTTAGCAAAATCGCAAGAGCAAACGGCACCAGAACCGCCTTTGCGAAGTACATTAAAGCTAGAAAACTGAGAAAAGTAATGAGTACCAGCAAACCGTGGCGATTGTTTAATGAAGTGTTCAAGGTGTTCAAATTGTTCAAGGTGTCAAAGTGTTCATTAAACACCTTCAACACTTTGAACCCTTTTAAACTCTCTTTGAAAAGATATTCCTTTCAGGTGTGTTTACCATATTAAAACCGTGTTAAAATTTAATTTCTTCAGGGTTTCAGGACGGAATTGAAAACAAGAATTTTCCTGGTTGAAGATGAAAATATCGTCGCGGAAGACCTTCGAGAACGGTTGGAAAAACACAACTACGACGTCGTAGGCATCGCGGACACAGGCAAGACCGCTATTGATCAGGTCCAGCAACTCCGGCCAGATCTCCTTTTGATGGATGTTCGCGTCAAAGGAGAACTGAATGGTATTGAGACCGCGATCGTAATACAAAGCTTTTTCGAGGAGCCACTCCCTGTGGTTTTCTTAACTGGCTTTTCTGAAAAAAGCTTCCCTTATCTCAAGGTCCTGGACGACTATATCTACATCAACAAACCATATTCGGAAGAGCTCCTGTTTGGTGCGATTGAGCGCGCTCTCAAGCAAAAAAAGGGCTAGATCTTATTTTTGCCGCCCCGTTATTTTCTCTGGTTTGCGTTCTTTTTGCGGTGTGAAATTCATTTCTTTCAAAATGTTCACGAGATCATCGGCATGTTCCTCTTCGACCGCCAGAATTTCTTCGATCAAACGTCTTGTTGTCGGGTCGTCATTGCCCAGGAAATTAATAACCTCACGATAGGTATCAATCGCAATCCGTTCAGCGACTAGATCTTCCTGAATCATATCGACGAGAGTTTCCCCTTCCACATACTCCGAATGACTTCGGCTTGCGAGTCCTTCGGGAGAGAAGTTAGGCTCGCCGCCCAGTTGAACAATTCGGGCAGCAATTTGATCTGCGTGTTGTTGTTCCTCATTGGCATGTTGCAAGAATTCATTCGCAACGCCTTGCGAATGGATTCCAGAAGCCATGAAGTAATGCCGCTTATACCGCAGAACGCAAACGAGCTCTGTGGCCAGACCTTCATTGAGTATTTTGACAACGGTCTCGCGATCGGCCTTATAACTATCGGTAACAGGCCCGTTCTCCATGTGTTGCCGTGCTCTTTGTCTTAGAGTTTGAATATCGGTGAGAAAGGTTTTGTCGCCGCGTTGAACTTTAAAGTGAGTTGACATATTTTTTCTCCAAAAAAACGAGCCCTTAAAAAACAAGGGGCGGGTTTTTCACCCGCCCCCTTTGGAAATTCAAAATGAAGAGGATACAACACCTCAATTTTGAGGAGGTTTATCCTGGTTCTGCTTGTCTTTGTCTTTTTGCTTAGATGATTTTTTGCCTTTGGTCTTCTTTGATTTAGAAGTATCGGCTTTCTGTTTATCCTGTTTTTCGTCGGAGCGAACGTCAGCTTCCTGCTCCTTGTCTTTTGGGCGGTCAGCATCTACGTTCGGTTCTTCGTCCTGTTTCCGCTGCGTATCCACCTGGGGTTCGGGGTCCGCTCTGCGTTCGGTATCCGCTTCCCTATCCTGTTTTCTCTGCCGTTTTTCCCTTTGAATATTTTCATCGGTTTCCGGCTGGATGGTGGATTGTCGTTCCCGATCTTTCCTTTGTTTTTCTTCGTCCTGTTGCTGCTTACGAAGATCTTGATCGGCTGGACGATTCTTCCGTGTAGCGTCTTGTTGCTCCTGTTCTTGAACAGGTTCTCGGGGTTCGACAGGTCTTACACGCGCCTTATCTTCTTGCTTTTGGGGCTGAGATGAGACACCTTTTTCTTTCTTTTCTTTAATCTTTCCCTGCCGTTCTCCCTGCACTATTTCCTGTTTCTTCTTTTCTTTGATCTGTGCGCGGTTTTGTTCGCGACGTTGATTCTTGTCTCTTGACTCACGCACGATCTGATCCGTATTCACTTCCTGGGTGCGCGCTTGAACGTTTTCCTGACGGAATGCTTTGTTCAAAGCGCCGCGATTTTTTGCCTTGTCCGCCTTAAAGGTTTTGCCTTTTTCAGCGAATGCAGGTGCAACCACATCTCTGACTACTTGATTCGCATTCTTACGAATTCGTTCTTCTCCGCCTTCTACTGAAACAACACGCACTCTGCGTCCGTCAACCTCAACTTCGTTGGTTCGCACTTGACGTACTTGAACCGGCTGACGCACGATTCGTTCCAGCACAACTCTTTCTATAGGCTGTGAGGAAATTCTAATCAGTCGCCTGTCGAAAAGGTTACGCGCATAGTCGTCACCGTAGTAGTAATCAGCGTAGTTATCGTAGCCGAAATGGTTCGGTTCGATGAATGTCCACAGGATGCCAGCCATCTGGCTCAAGAACGATTGGTTGTAATACATGTTCCGGTAGCGCGGGTCGTAGTATGGCCCACCATAGGAATAGTCATTACCACCAAAACCGAATCCGATGGAGAAGTCATCGTCGTAGTAAGTGAACTGGTTTTGTGGACCAACGTTGGAAAGATAACCACGGCTATAGTCATAGCCTGACGGAGGCATAGGGCTCCATCCAATAGAGTTATATCCCTGTGCCCAGGCTACTCGACCCGGATGCCATTCATAACCAGGTATCCAGACCCAGCCTGCTTGCTGAGTATAGGCCCAGTTGCCGTAGTGGTCACTGGCCCATGACCATGGTTCGAGTCCTTGCCATGTAGGACCATACTGCGTATAGCTCCAATTGCCTTGCGTATAAGGGCGCCAACCCTGAGCGGCGTAAGGCCGCCAAACCTGACCGAAAGGCTGTATCGAGACCCATGTTCCGTAATCACCCATCGCTGACTGAAAACTCAGACCCTGCTGTCCAAACTGCTGTTGATAGCCAGGTTGATTGAAGGTGTACGGTAAGTAATCGTAATCACCCACATTCGAGTAGTAATCGCCGGAGCCTATAGTCAAGGTAATCGCTTGCCCGTATACGCAAAATCCGAATACCATCACTGCTAAAAGCAAAGCGATATTTCTTGTCTTGTTCATCACTGAAACCTCCTAATTATTTCGAAAATCTACGCAGCTTTTGTGGTTTGCTTCCGGTAATTGTTGGATAACAGATCTTTTAATGCTGCGTAAACGAGCAATTTTTGCTCGATTGGTTCGGAAGATACTTGCTTAGCTTCTTCAAATAATTCGTAGATGAGATCCCCTAACTGGCAGTTAACGACAAGCTTCTTCTTCATTTGATTCCCTCCTATTCTTCACTTGCAAGTTTAACCACTCCTTCCGATGAGCCATATCGACAAGTCCGCGGATGTTTCGTAGCAATTCACTTTTGGAGAAAGTCAGAGATTCTGCTACAGCCACGGGGAAAGTAATGAAGTCAATTACGAGCAATTAATTGCTATCTGACAAGGTTCCGCGTATGGACTCGATGGCGATGCAATGATGAAAATGAGACTTTTGTTACAGCATGCTGACCACAAATCTAAAACGTTACAAAGATATCGCTGCGCTAATCCTCAAATACGGTCGATCCGATCTAGTCAAGAATGTGCACGTGAATGAACCGGAGATTTTTCAAGAGATTCAAAAAGGTGCAAAGGAAGAAGCGCGGAACCTTGCAAAGGATTTGGAAAATCTCGGACCGACCTTCATTAAGGTAGGACAATTGCTTTCCACTCGAGTGGAACTATTTCCGCCGGAATGTCTGGTGGAGTTTGAGAGGCTCCAGGATAGCGTTGAACCCTTTTCTTATGCTCAGGTAGAAGAAATCGTCCAAAACGAGCTGGGGGTGCGGGTTTCAAAAGCCTTTCTGGAATTCGAAGCTGAACCAATAGCGGCGGCTTCCCTCGGGCAAGTCCATCGTGCCAGTCTGCGCGATGGCAAAATCGTCGCAGTTAAAGTGCAAAGACCGGGAATCAGAAAACAAATCCTGGAAGATCTGGAATCCTTTGAAAAGGTAACCGAGCTCATCGATAAACATACGAAAATAGGCGCCCGTTACAACTTTCATGAAATGGTGGAAGAATTTCGAAAAACATTATTACAAGAGCTGGATTACAGGCGCGAGGCAAGACACCTGACCATTCTAAAAGAGAATCTTAAAGAATTTCGATTGATTGTGGTTCCTTCACCGATCGATGACTACAGCACCTCCTGCGTATTAACAATGGAATATGTTGAGGGTAAGAAAATTACGGCGCTTGGGCCACTCGGACGGATTGATTTGGATGGAGAAGAACTCGCAGACCAGCTCTTTGGCGCTTACCTGAAACAGATTGTGGTGGATGGATTCTTTCACGCGGATCCCCATCCGGGTAATGTGTTCTTAACTGAGGATAGTCGCATCGCGTTGCTGGATTTAGGAATGGTGGGACGAATCGCGCCCCGTTTGCGCGAATATTTGTTGCAACTGGTGCTGAGCATCAGTGAGGGACGCGGGGAGGAAGCAGCGAAACTCGCGATCAAGATTAGCCAGTTGAACGACGAATTCAACGAAGAAGTGTTCACTCGAAAAATTTCGGAGTTGATCTCAGAACACCACGAACTGGATTTGAAGGAACTGCAAGTTGGAAAAACAATCCTGCAAATGGCTTACATCTCCGCAGACGCCGGTGTAAAAATTCCACCGGAGATGACCATGCTTGGCAAGACGCTGCTGAATCTGGATCACGTGGGACGCATCCTTGCCCCCGATTTTGATCCGAATGAGTGCATAAAACGACATACGATGGAGTTAACGCGCCAGAGTGTGATGAACAGTCTCTCCCCCGCCCATATGTTCAATAGCATGATCGAAGTAAAGCATTTCGTCGAGAATCTGCCGGCCCGCGTAAACAAAATACTCGATACACTTTCGAGAAATCAGCTGAAGTTGAAGGTGGATGCGATTGATGAATTGCAATTGATTGAAGGACTCCAAAAAATAGCGAACCGGATCACTCTCGGGCTAATCATATCGGCATTGATCATCGGGGCTGCGATGTTGATGAGAGTGGAAACAACTTTCCGAATTCTTGGTTATCCGGGAATTGCTATCCTCTTCTTCCTGGCTGCTGCACTAAGCGGCCTCTTTCTCATAGTGAATATTCTCCTGCACGACCGATCCGCTGAAGAGAAGAAAACCAAACAATAGCTCTATTGAACGGAAGAACGTGAAGAACGTAAAGATCGCGAACTCTGTTTTCTTTTTGTCAAAAAATATCTTTGGGGGCTTGCGTTCTTCTGTTCAAGGTTAATTAAAAGGAAGGGGAAGGCTAACAGACAGTGGCTAGTGTCCAGTGTCTAG
>JBKKAT010000395.1:0-4335 GCA_046714535.1 Acidobacteriota bacterium
ATGGTAAGGTGAGCATGAACGGCACGCTATCGGAGACCATGACACAGTTCGGCGACAGCACAGATGGTGGCCGTCTAAAAGCGGAACTAACTTCTAATACAAAAGACCGTGTCGCCGGCCGTGTATTCACACCCAAACCCTTGAAAACGATGGACGGAATTACATACGAAGTTGATGTTACATTCGACACCGTCGTAACGCGTGGAACGCAGGGAACAAAAACTCCAGCGAATGGTGGTGATGCCGGCAAAGCATTTGATGCCTTATATAAGGCTGTGCAGAAAAAGGATGCGAACGGTATCAAAGCTGGCATCTCTCCGGGGGTAGAGAAGATGCTGTTTGAGGATTACAGGACTCCCGAAGAGAATCTGAGCTCAGCTGTCGACATTCTCACAGCGTGGTTGCCCAAAGCCAAAGTCAAAGTTACGGGTGGAGAATTGCGTGGAGAAGCGACCCTGCTGGAAGTTGAAGGCGAAATCTATGAAGGTAGAAACGCACTTTATATTGTGAAAATGGTGAAGGGCGATACCGGATGGAAGCTCGAACAAGTTGTGCCGGCAGGAATGTTTCCCAAATAAAGATCTGCCGGTCGCGGCCCAAATTAGAATTTACCGAAGTTGATTGAGCCAACCCTGCGACCATCCGCTGGGAATGGTCAGAGAAAAGAGCAAAAGGCTCGAAAACGCCACACGTTTCCACGTAAGTGCAGTGATTGCTTCGTGATCCAGTGGCAAGGGTTCCGGGTTCTCTTGCCGTTTTCTGAAGAATACGAACATGAGAATAATTCCTGCGAGTGCCGTTAAAAAATTAAAATACTGGCCCCGGCCGAGTCCTTGAAAATAAGATCCATACTCTCTGAAAATATCCACAATAAGTCTCAGGAAACCATACCAGAAAAGAAAATGGCTCAGCAGCTTTCCTTTGTAAATCGGAGGCCTTTTCCGGATCGTGAAAAGTATCGCCAGCACGCAAAAGTTTTTTAAACTATCGTACAGATCGGACGGATGCCGGAAACCTTCCGCATAGGGAAACTGTACGGCCCACCAGATATCGGTCACCGGACCAAAATTTTCTCCATTGATAAAATTCCCGATTCGCCCGATCGCGAGAAAAAAGGTGGCTGGTATAACAATTTCATCTGCTATATCCAAAAAGCGACGCTTCCTGATCAAGCTAAACAGCCAGACTCCGAAAATTCCTCCAATCAAAACGCCATGACTTGCCATTCCTCCGTGCCAGTACTTCCATAATTCCGAAGGGTTGTTGCGATAGAAGCTCCATTCATACACGATTACTTCGAAAGCATGGCCGAATAACAAAACGCAGAGTGTAGTGAGCAGCGACAGATCGTAAACTTCTTCCGTACTCCAGTTAAGCTCTTTTTTTCGGCAGCGAAACCAGAGGTGAACTCCCAGAAATCCGAGTGCATAAATCAGACCGTAATACCAGATTTTTACTCCGCCCAGTTCGAAGAGAATTGGATTGATGCGGTGAACGAAGTGTCCGGATGATCCGGCCAGCGTCTCCATATATTTCCCATTATATGTCTGACCTGATAAAATGAAGGCAACATGAAAATCGCAACCCCCTTTTGTTTGAAAGTCTATTTCACTATTGCGCTGTTCTGTCTGTTACCAGCGGATCTCTTTTCTCAGAAACCACAGATAGAACACCGGCAAGTTAACGGAACCGCTACAGTGGTGATCGGATTGGCGGGGAATGCTAACTTATCCAATCCTTTTGATAGGGTCTCCAAGGCAACCAATTTCAAGTACAAAGTTACGTTCCTGCCGCCGCGAGAACAGGTTGAATCTGATTTTCTATTTCAAGCACAAACTGAAAAAGGGCGTCAGGTTGCTGTGCGTCTTGTGCGTCCGGGGGCCGGAACCGCCGACTTTATCGCTAAGAAGATCGATCTTGATCTTGTTTTTGAAGTCTCTTTGCAGGGCAAAAAATTCCAGGTTCCCATCCATTGGACGACGGGACAGATTAGTGATGCATTCGGGGCCGAGCAGGGAAAATTTACGAATGTGAATCTCGAAAACAAGTCTGCGGATATCAAGTTGGTAGGAACCGGTCTTTTCAGCGCATTAGCAAAGGAATTTGATCCCTCCGCTTCAGCCGACCAGAAACTGAATTTCGTGATCCGCCTGATCATGGAAGGACACCTGAGCAGCGCGAACTAAGATTGTTGCCGGACGAGAGTCCGGAGAGTTCAGCTCTTCCGGGCATTCCATCGCGACGGATCGAGTAAGGATATAAGTCTCCCCTGTCATTTTTCTTGTTAGTTCCTACATTTGTAGTAACATTAAGAAAGAGGTAAAAACTAATGAAATATGTAGGTGTCCGCGAATTTAAACAGGATGCGGTGAAATACCTGAATGAAGGTCATGAGATCGTGATCATGAAGCGAAAAAAACCGGTTGCCCGACTTGTTCCTGTTAAGGACAAGACCCCGGAAATGCTCCTGCTGGAAATCGGGCGAGTTCTCAGTGAAGCGGGAATCTCCGAGAAGGAAGCATTGAAGGCACTCGACCGGGCAAGACGGGACATTTATGGCTAAGGTTATCATCGATGCAAACGTCATCGTCTCCGCCGCTTTTGGGGGCATCCCTCTCCGCGCTGTCACCAAGGCCTTGAAGGATGATGAAGTTTGCGTATCGACATCAATTGAGCAGGAATTGTCCGGTGTTTTTCCCAGGCTATCGAGGAAACTAACAAAGGAACAACTTACGTTTCTAAAAGAAAGGGTTGAGGACTTGATGAAGTTGGCAAAGCTGGTGTCCGTTACTGCCGCTGTGAAGCTATCAAGAGATGCCACTGACGACCACTATCTGTCCTTGTGCAAAGAAGTGGAACCGGACTTCCTGGTCACACGAGACAAAGACCTACTCACCATACGGCTTGCCAAACTTAAAGAAAAGGGAATTTCCTGCCGGATTCTAACCCCTCAAGAATTTATCGAGGAGTCCGAACGCGATTACTAGCACCTGATTTGAAGTAGATACATCGCAAGGCTTTCTGACGAAGCGCCTACCGGCCGCCAGTTTACCGTTGCAGGTCTGCGACGAGACGTCCAAAGTCCATAATGACGGCGAGGACGCCGGCGCTCCTTATCTCTCACTTTGCGACTTTTTGCAGATCGATGAAGAGCAAGAAGTCGAGTTGAGCGGGTGGGGCACCGAGTTGGCGCAACATGGTGACAACCTGTCCGCGATGATACGTGGAATGACTCACCATTTGATGAATCACTTGCCAGAGCTGATATTCCCAGGGTTCCTCTTTGAAGTTTTGATATCCGACCGGTTCTAACAGGGATTCATCCGAGATTTTTGAAAGGAAATTCCATTGGTCCATCTCGACTTCAGTCCATTTGGATTTGAGCGCTTTTACATCCGGAAAATAGGCCGGGTCAAACATCGATTTCGGCGATATCCCTTTCCACCGCAGGAGCCACACTTCTTCGGCGGCAAGGATGTGCGTCAAAGTATCGCGAACAGAGGAGTAACTGGATCCCAATTCCTTCAGGAATTGTTCCGTCGTAAGCGTGCTGGCCGCTTCCAGGAGCCGGGCGTTAGCCCAGCGGTTAAATTCAAACTGGATCAAAACATCAGCAGTCTTCATTGGAAAAAGAATATCAGGGATAAGAGATGCTGGTAAAAGAGACAATTCCGCCGGAAGGATCGTGAGCATACGAATAATGTAGAAGTGTTCCTGCGCCTGAGATAACCTGCACAGCGGAGTAAATGGCGTGGACACCGCAGACACGGCGGGCATTATTATCTTTCATGACCGCGTTGTAAAAAGCCTCCGCATCGCCGGCCAGCGCATGTTTTAAGTCAGCCTCATCCCGTTTTCGGATCTCACAGGTGATTTCCTCTGAAATCTCGAATCCATCTCCAAAACGTTTGCCTACATGAGCGAGATCCGCCGCGGCCAGAACCGTAACGTTCCGGCCATTGAGTTGATCCCGACAAGTTTCGAGGAATTGTGAAATGTCTGGAGTGAGTCCGTTTTCGAAAAGTCCGCATAGAACCGGCACAATTCGTACACTTGTTCCGTACAGCAAGGAAAGCATTACCACTTGAAATTCAATGGAATGTTCGGTGCGATGCGTAATCTCATGTTCCCATGGATTCCAGGAACAGGATGCTGCCAGCGCTTCGACAAAATCCGGGTCTGTTTCGATGGATCCGAACGGAGTGTTGAAATTTTTCCGTGTCAGAATGAAAGGGGCCGGCGGTCCGGCATGAGCCACACCAAAAATCAATACGATTTCCGGTTTGCGATGGCGGTTGAGTTCCGAATAGGCATGAGCATAAGAGTGTCCACCGC
>JBKKAT010000396.1:0-3746 GCA_046714535.1 Acidobacteriota bacterium
TGCCTGGAACATCGCAGTCGAGCGCAAGGACCTGCACATCGATCCAGATGCCATAAAACCTATGGAATGGCAGAACCGGCTCAACAGCGGTGATCAAAATACAGATGACGATAACAAGCGGACTCCAGGACAAAAACGAAAACCATAAAATGGTGTGAGGGCTAAAATTCTTTTGTTCTGAGCGCTAACTCTGCGCTTTTAAAAAATGACTGACTCCAGTCAAAATGCTTTGCGCAAGAAAGTCAAAAGACTAGGAGATAAACCGGATCGAAAGATAAACCTGATATTTGTATTTATCCAGCCTATCTTCTTATCAGGTCTATCTCCTATTTTTTTTTTGTGGTGCGACTCTTGACCGCGCTGCGCCTCTGCGTTAAGAGCTAACTCAGCCACAAGTCTACAGTAAAGACGAAGGAAGCATTGTGAAGCCCTCAACTCGAGCGGCGGCATGCAGACGGGAATCCAAACAGACGAATACCTGATCTTGAGGAGCCGAATCGGACCAAAGCAATGCCGCGGCCAGTTGGAGGGAATCTGCGGCACGCAGAGCATGTCGGAGCAGCAGTTGACCCGCAGTTAACTTCACTTCATTTGCCGGTTGAATTTCAGTCCAACTCGCAGAAAGTTTTCCTAGCATCATTCGCAGATGGTCTTCTTCCAGCGTGCTTACGACACCCTCACGGCGAAGTCTCGCAAAGGAAGATTGGCACTCGACAGGCGTCCCCCACCAGGCGACTATTTCGTCATCCTCTTTGAGGAAATTGCGCATCGTTTCACTTTGCGGTTCTTGCATCAACAAAGGCAAGATTGCCGAAGCGTCCCAGAATCTCATCTCCCTTTTTCACGCTCCAGCTCAAGGGCGCGGCGTGCCTTCGACCGTGGATCCGCAGGACGAGCCCAATCCCAAAAACCTGAGGGTAACCTGCCGGAGCCAATTCTTAACTTCCCGGCTTTCTCCAGCTCCAGCAAATAAGGGGGAATCTTTCTCCTGCCGGTCCTTTCCATTGGGACAATCCTGGCGATGGCTGTTCCTCGATCCGTGATCAATACCTCTTCTCCGGATTTTACACGAGCAAGATAACTGCTCAGAGATTTTTTTAATTCAGAAACGCTTGCTGATTTCATATCGAATCTTTAAAGACCATCATAGTCTTTTATGAATGTACTAACAAGTCATATGCTGCGGTATATTCAGCCTTCCCCTACGTTTTTCGTATGTTGAGAACACCGGATTACCTGACGCCCTTTAGAGCCGTGCAACATGAGATTTTCGTGGCGTCTGAAGCAGGGACAGAAAAGTCCGAATATCCAACAATTGATCTCCGAACAGCAGAAGTGGAACTCCCACCGGCGCAAAACTTCGACGGTTATCACTGACCGAAAACTGGCTTATCCTTTCATCCCTTTGTTGATGGGATCATCCTCTCTCTCGAACAAAGGATAGTTTTTCAGAAGCTCCTCAATTGTTTCTGCTGGTTCCGGGCGTGGGCGACCAGTCTTCCGGGAGACAGGTAGGCCCAGGCTTCCAAGCGGCGCTGGATAACGTTAAGCTGACGACCCTAAAAGGAGGGTTAATGTCGGCAAGGAGACAGTTAAAACTCAGCGCCCTTAAGAAAATAATTGACTCCAGTCAAAATGCTTTGCCGGCCACCCTGAAACAGTAAAAAAATCTCTGTGCCTCTGTGTCTCTGTGTTAAAAGCTAAAACTCTTCGCGCCTTTGCGCCTTCGCGTTAAATATCTCCTCAAACGGACCAATAAACCGCCTCTCTTCAGACCAATCGGCGATGGCGAATGAAACGGACCGATAAGCTCCACGAAAATTTTCAAATAGCGCTTTGTGGAACAGAGACGCAATCGCCTTAGGATCATTTGCAAATGCGCCGCAGCCCCACGCGCCTAATACGATCGCATCGTGTTGATGGTATAACCCAACGCTGAGAACCTTTAAAATTCGTTTCCACATAATCGGTAAGATCTGTTCGGAATCCGCATCCGTTAAGTGACGAGCATTTACAGCAGCCGATGTGATGATGCCGACTGTATAATATTCCTCCATCAGCCTGCCAAAATCGGTACGGAAGACAGGCACATCTGGCGAATACAACACATAATCCGTATAAAGAGGAGTGTGATTCTGCCGGTGAAAGCCATACATCGGATTATTCCGGATGCATTCATACAGACAGCTGGAGCGCGCCAGATATTCTTCTTGTGCTCTGGCGCCTTGCAGAAAACCTCCGCCAGGGCTAGTCGCTGACGCGAAATTCAAAACCACGGAGTGATGGTTCTGCTCCAGTTGTTTCCTGGCAACGAATAACGTGGTTTCGTTTAACACTTCAATCATCGTGTTGTTGCTTCCATGATTTTCTTCAGGTAGCTGAATTTCAGGCGGATACGATCGTGTGCCCTGGGCAGCGTGAGCGATCGCTTCCCGGAGCTCGATTCTCTTCCCAGACGGTGAGATGTAGACACCGGTCTTACCGATGTCGAGAGCTTCCCGTCCGTACTGCGCCGCTACATTGCGGTCAATCTGTAAAATTGATTTCGTCATACTGCGCCTTCGCGTCTTTGCGTTAAGTATCTTCTCAAATGGACCGATAAACCACGAATCGTCATCAGCCAAGGGCAATAGGCTACATATTTGTGGGAAGAATTGTTATCATTTGATACATGGGAAATGCGGAAAAGGATGTTCACAAATTGCTGAAGCAATTACCAGAGAGCGGAAATACTTTGAGCCAGGAAGAGGTTGAACAAAGGATGTCCAGATGGCTAGAAAAATAGTCTGATCGGATGTCGGCATGGAAGGATCTTGAACAACTTGCGGAATTCCTCAGTAGGGATTCCCCAATTTATGCTGCATCCTTCGTTCGCGAAGTCAGAGATGCCGCCAGGTCATTAAATCGATTCTCACAAAGGGACCGAATTGTTCCAGAATATTCCGATCCGGACATTCGGGAACTGTTTGTTCGAAGTTACCGGCTCATCTACAGAATTTCGAGGGAACAGGTAGAGATTCTATCGTTCATTCAGGGACACAGAAACTGTAAGCCAGTTTCGTTTCTTACAAGGGAAAAAAGTTCATCGCCCTTTTGGATATTCGGACCTTTTGTCGTTGCTTCAAAAGCACGAAAATCGCATGCTGCACAGATGCTCACACCCAGCGCGAAGCGGCTTTTAGCTCTTAACGCAGAGGCGCAGAGATGGCTCAGAGCAAAGGGCGCGAAGAGTTATTGCTGAAAGCTTAATCGGACTATAGAATAAATAAACAGGCGGGAACTAAACTTAGGAGAAAAGCATGGCTAAAAAGAACGGCAATGGACCTAAGAAGACCAAAGTTCTCGATCTGAACACGAAAATTCTCATCGGGATTCGGGAAGAGCTGGAACGGCATACGTCCATCCTTGACAGACACACCTCGATCCTTGATAAGCACACGTCCATCCTTGATAAGCACACGTCCATTCTTGATAAGCACACGTCCATTCTGGAGGAACATTCCAGACGACTAACCTCAGTTGAGGGAGCAGTCAAAGAGCTTGCCCGCGAAACAAGAAAATGGGTTGCGCACTTCGATCGTGATTACATGCGGCTTGCTTCCGACTTTGACCTGATCCGATCACGAGTTGAGAACTGCGAGAAGCAACTCTCCGGTAGACGATAAAGAACATTGGACATCACCGGGCTGCACCAGAGCAGGCTTAGAAGCCTGCGGTCCCCTATGCAGGCTGGAAGCCTGCGCTCC
>JBKKAT010000397.1:0-2717 GCA_046714535.1 Acidobacteriota bacterium
TATTTTGCTTTGCTCCGGTTTTAGTGTTTGCAGGAATTCACGATTGGTCTCAATGGCGTGGTCCACAGCGCGATGGAACCGCCAAAAACTTTCCTGTTCCCGCAAAATGGCCCGCAACGCTTCAGACCATTTGGTCGATTGAAGTCGGAACCGGTCATTCGAGTCCTGTAATTCAGGATGAAATCGTGTACTTATTCAGCCGGGAAGCGGAAAACGAAATTGTACGCGCCATCGATTTAAAGAGCGGAAAGGTCCTATGGCGAACAGGTTATAAGGCTCCTTATCAAGAATACCCGGGCGCCATCGAACACGGAAGAGGACCGAAATCGACTCCAGTTGTATCCGCCGGAAAACTGTTCACACTCGGAATCAGCGGTATTCTTTCCTGTTTCTCTACTTCAAACGGAAAACTCTTGTGGCAAAAGAATTTTTCCGGACGGTTTCCTGCAAATCACCCGCCTTTTGGGACTTCCATGTCTCCGTTGCTCGAAGACGGAATGTTGATCGTCCATGCGGGAGGGCATCAGGGAGGAGCTTTGTTGGCTCTGGATCCGGATCGGGGTATGGAGAAATGGAGTCTGGCAGGAGAGGGGCCGAGCTATTCTTCGCCGATTGTTGTGACTTTGGAAAAACAGAAACAAATCGTGATTCAAGTTCACCGGAAAATCCTTGGAGTGAATCTGCAAAACGGTAAAATTTTGTGGAGTATTCCTTTCGTCACCCCCTGTGATCAAAACATTGTCACTCCGGTTCTTGCGGGAGATATCTTAATCTTTTCCAGTCTGGATAAAGGAACATTTGGCGTTCGTGTGCACCGGAAAGGGGCCGCGTGGATTCCGGAGATTCTCTGGGACACGAAGGATGTTTCTATCTACATGAGCAGTCCGGTATTAGCGGGAAACCGTTTGATTGGCTTTTCCCACAAGAGGAAGGGGGAATTTTTCGCATTGGAACCTGCCACAGGAAAGGTTGTTTGGAGAAACAATTCCCATGTTGCCGAAAATGCGGCGCTCGTATCAACCGGAAACGATATTCTGATTCTAAAAGAAGGTGCTGAATTGTTTATTCTCCCGGCATCCATAGATTCCTTTGAACCGGTAGCCAGGTATCAAGTTGCAAAAAGCGCGACCTGGGCACATCCTGTCCCGACCAGCCATGGCATTCTCATTAAGGACGCTCTTTCGCTTACACTTCTTCGCTAAAGCGAATCGTGCCCTTGAACGAAAAAATAGCTTATGATTTGACTAGGTTCGGAAGATGCCGGAGGTTCCATGAAACTTTTTCTTGCCTGTGTTGCGCTTCTTCTTTTCATCGTTCCTGCTTATGCCGCTGAAGAGACACACACCATAGCGATTCCGGAATTCCGGAACAAAGCCGAACGGATTATCATCGTGAATCGTTGGACCATGGCCGAAGATTTGGCTAAATTCTTGCGAAAGAAAGATGACAGATTTCGAACAATCAAACGAAAGGACATCCTGAAGGCTATTGGCGAATTTTCCTGGATGGGAGATCGATTAACATCCGATCAGGAAAAAGCGATTGCCAGTTTGGGAGCCCGCTATCTGGTTTACGGAACCATCGCCCAGTGGCGCGCGACCAGCGAAGCGAATAACCCGGCCAAACCGCCTTTACCGGAAGCGACGGTTGTCATCAATTTTGACGTTGTGGATCTTTCTACAAGAGAAATCATCCAAAACTTCACAACAGATGGCAGAACATCCCACAGAGTCGACGTACAGCAAGACGATCCAATGGATTTCGATGATTCGAAACATGAAGAGGCACTTTATGACGCCACGGAAGTGGCTTTGATCAAGGCGGCTCAAGAAGTTTTGCAGATCTTTGCACTAATAGAGTAGAAGAGATGAGCGCCGACTTTAGTCGGCATAGGAAATCCGAGGCTTTAGCCTCGGAACCAGGTTCCAAAACGACTTTGGAAAACCTTCACAAATTGTGATGTTTGGACATCCGGTCTATCTCCAATGATCTTTTTGAGATTCTTCTTTGATAAGCACGAAAATGAACATATGTAGTGCAAAGCCATTAACTCTTTGTTTCTTTGCGCCTTTGCGTTAAGAAACGACCTGCCTGGTTCCGGCTCGTCCGGGTTAGGGTAAAGTCGCTAATACAAACGCAACTTTAACTATGCAGGATTTCGTCTTCTTTTGCTTTTGCTAAATCGTCAAACTTTTTGATGTACTCATCGTGAAGTTTTTGAACCAGATCCATTCCCCGCTTCTCATCGTCTTTGGAAATTGTTTTATCCTTTTCCATTTTCTTGATTTCATCATTTCCGATGCGGCGGATCTGGCGAACTTCATTATGGCCGTGTTCCTGAACCTTATGCACATGTTTGGCAAGCTGCTGCCGGCGTTCCTCGGTCAAAGGAGGAATGGGAATACGAATGAGCTTGCCATCGTTGGAAGGATTTAACCCCAGATCGCTTTTGCGAATCGCCTTTTCCATGTCGCCGATGATGCTTGAATCATAAGGCTTGGCAACAATCAGATTGGGCTCAGGAGTGCTTAACGCAGCGACCTGGTTGAGCGGTGTTGGTGTGTTGTAGTACTCGACGTTGATCGTATCCAGAAGCGATACAGATGCTTTTCCTGTCCGAATGCCTGTCAGCTCTTTGCGATGAGCTTCGAGAGCGGCATCCATTCTTCGCTTGAGATCCTTCGAAAGATCTTCAAACATGTTTCACCCCTTTACCA
>JBKKAT010000398.1:0-2679 GCA_046714535.1 Acidobacteriota bacterium
AATCCAGGGCTTCCACGGAAACATCGGCCACGTGCAATTCTTCCAGAAGAATGACCAGCGTTTTTCCGGCGGCCATTCGAGTGATGGTTCGCGCCAGAAGTTCAAAGATGTAACTGCGGTCCTCAAATTTCTTTGCGCGTCCTTCCGCAAGTGATCTCGTTGCATCACTGGTAGAGGAGAGTTCTCGAATTTCCGCGAGCACCGGGAACAGGGAAGACAGATCTCCGGCCAGATCAGAAAAGTCAGGCGGCGTTGTTGAGGATGGTTTGTTTCGGAAATATTCTTGTATCGCATCGCTGTAGGCCTGATAAGGAAGCGCGCGATCAATCTCCGCAAAACGGCCATGAAGAACGCTCACATTACGCACCTTTGCCAGAGTCTCGAGCTCATCCAGAAGACGAGTTTTGCCGATTCCAGCTTCACCGCCAACAAGCACGAGCTGGCATTCACCGGACATCGCCGCATTCAATCGTCTTTGCAGCTCTCCAAATTCTTTCTCCCGTCCGACAAAAGGACGCGCTGCGGGCCGCTGATACTGAAGGCTCATCGCTGATGCGGTGGGCAGCTGCGTGATGTATCGTCCGCTGCTTACAAGATTGGCGCGGTACTTCGAAAGCTTCTCATGAAGCTCCTTTCCGGTCGGACGCTTTCGCGGATTTTTTTCCAGACCGCGCAAAAGAATTTCTTCGATTTCGGCATCCAGTTGTGGTTGCAACGCCCGCGGCGGCAGCGGGAGCTCATTCGTGATCCGGTAGATGAGCGCCTGCACTTCTCCGGTAAAAGGAGGTTGTCCGGTTAACGATTCATACAAAACAGTGGCGAGCGAATAGATGTCCGATTTCGCATCCACTTCGGTTCCGGAAACTTGTTCCGGGCTCATGTAAAGGATGGTTCCAACAACCGTTGCGGTTTTCGTAAGACGATCTTGCGAAGGGGTCATAGCGAGTCCGAAGTCGGTGATACGTACGCGAAGCTCATCATTGGATTCCCGTTCCACCATGATGTTTTCCGGTTTGATGTCCCGGTGAACAATCTCGCGTGTATGGCTGTAGTCGAGCGCCGATGCGACTTGCGCGCCGATTTCAATCACTTCGCCCAGAGTCATGTCTTGATTTCGCAAAACCGCACGGAGATTCGATCCTTCTACAAAGGGCATCACGAAAAACAAGAAACCCTGATCCTCACCGCTGTCATGAACGGCAACGATGGAGCGGTGATCCATTTTTGCAACGACACGCGCTTCCCGTCTGAAGCGTTCTACGCTTTGCGGACTCACCAAATCCGGCATTACAACTTTGATCGCAACTTGCCGGTCTAAAATCGGATCGTGCGCCAGATACACGACGCCAATTCCGCCGCGACCGATCTCGCGGACAACCTCGTAGCGGTTCGCTAACTTTCTCCCAATCATGGAACTGACTATTTGAACATAAAGCGGGGCCCGTGGTAAATGACCGCCGGCTTCAGCCGGCATAAAGGGCAGTGGGCTTTAGCCCACGTTGCAGGCTAGAAGCCTGCGGTCCCCTATGCAGGCTGGAAGCCTGCGCTCCCCTGAGGCTAGAAGTTGTTTCTGGAGGATGCTGATGGAAATGAAGTGCCAGTGGTCAGCACAACCGGACACTATCGCTATTGATCCCGAATTGTGAAGTTATAGGGTAGCGCAGGCTTCAAGCTGCCCGCGCTACCCTGGTGATTATTGATTTTGTCCTTTATTCGCCATTTCCGCCATGGCCTGCTGTCCGCGTTTTTGCAGTTCCTCTTCTGTGAGGTCTTCCAGATGAGTTGCAATGGCCCAGCGATGTCCATAGGGATCTTCTACCTGACCGTATCGATCGCCCCAGAATTGATCCGCCAGAGGCATGACGACTGTTGCTCCGGCCGTAGTAGCGCGTTTGAAGAGTGAGTCCGCATCCTCTGTATATATATTGAGGACTGTGGATGTACCTCCTCTGGCTTTTGGCCCGATCGCGCCGTAATCCGGAAATTCATCGTTCATCATCACGATGGAATCTCCGATTTTTACTTCAGCATGCATCACGGCGCCACCGGGACCATGATGGATGCCGCGCACTTCAGCACCGAAAGCTTTTTGATAAAACTCAATCGCTTCCGCTGCTCCTTTGACAATCAAATGAGGCGTAATCGTATGATATCCTTCGGGTATTTTCTTTGCCATTGTTTTCTCCTTTGGATAAATATTATCGATCCCCGCAAGGATTACCACTTTGATGTGAACTTTTTACACAGGCGTAAAATGGGAGCAACCGCTTGGGTCTTTTTTTTGCTGAAGGAGAAGCTGGAGCTAGCTCTTTAACGCAAAGACGCTAAGGCGAGGAATCAGATGGCGGTTTTCTTATGCACAAACAAGCGGAGTCCGGCATTGACGGCGAGATGGATCAGGATCCATACAACGAGTCCGATGATATACGAGAACATTAACTGGGAAGAACCGATGGATGGGTCGCGCATCAAACCCCGGAAGGGGGCTAAAAAGGGCGTGCTGATCAGGTCCATAAATTGTTTAAACCCGCTGGCTTCTCTGGCGCCCAGCAGTTCCAGTGCGATTTCAATACCTATGATTCCGTAAATAAGGTAGAAGATATAATCCACAATTTGCGAAAATCGCGCGGCTCGTTTCGCGCGATCCAATTCTGCTTCTGTTCCTGCGACTTCCTGCAC
>JBKKAT010000399.1:0-3081 GCA_046714535.1 Acidobacteriota bacterium
CTTGACCTCTCAGGGATGTCGATCGTTCTGGACTGCGCAAATGGAGCGCTCTTTCATCTAGCCCCCGCCATTCTTCGTAAAATGGGAGCAACCGTCCATCCGTTGAACACGTCACCTGATGGAAAGAACATCAACTATCATTGCGGAGCGTTGCATCCTGAAGTTGTTGCGCAGGCGCTCCGTCAAAATGGCTTTGACTGCGGATTTACATTCGATGGCGATGGGGACCGCTGTCTGGTGGCCGATCGAAACGAAATGTACGACGGTGATTTTATTCTGGGCGCTGCGGCACGATACCTCGATTCACATAAGCAATTGAAAAAACGGTCGGTTGTCGCAACTTCAATGAGCAATTTGGGCCTGGAAGTATTTTTGAGAAAACAGGGAATTCATCTTCACAGAGTTCCCGTTGGCGATAAATATGTCCTGGAGAAATTAAAGGAAGACGATCTTTCCCTGGGTGGTGAACAATCAGGACACATCATCTTCATGAATGATAGTTTCATAGGCGACGGACTTGCGACAGCGTTGCAGGTATTGCGAATTCACAAAAACTCCGGAATACCGTTTGCTGGAATCTTTGAGGGGATCAAACGATATCCACAGATATTGTTGAATGTTCCCGTGAAAAGCAAACCCGACTTAAGCACAATTCCCGGAGTGCCTGAGAAAATTCAGCTCATTGAAAATGAATTGGGCGATTCCGGAAGGATTGTTGTACGCTATTCAGGAACAGAGATGCTGGCCCGGATCATGCTGGAAGGTCCGGAACAAAATCAAATTGAACGTTTGGCCGCAGAACTCAGCGAAGTTCTGAAAACGCATCTGGGGTAAAAGCAAACTATGGCGCATGTAAAATAGTCAAGACATATGAATGCACAAGACGTGAAGCTCGGCGTAAATATTGACCACATTGCAACTCTACGCGAAGCAAGAAAAACAAACGAACCGGATCCGGTCGCGGCGGCGATGCTCGCTGAGATGGCCGGTGCAGACGGAATCACAGTTCATATTCGAGGGGACCGGCGCCACATCCAGGAAAGGGATGTGCGGTTGCTTCGTGACGTGATCATTACCCGCCTTAATGTCGAGATGGCGGCCAACACCGATACCATTAAGTTGATAACAACCATAAAACCGGATACAGCTACTCTCGTGCCGGAAAGACGGGAAGAGATCACAACAGAAGGCGGTTTGGACGTTGTCATGAATGCGTCGATTCTGGGTCGGAGCATTGCTTCGCTTCAAGATGCAGGAATTGCTGTCAGTATTTTTGTTGATCCCGATCTCGATCAAATCAAAGCCTGTCAAAAAACAGGAGCCCGCAAAGTGGAGATCAATACAGGCAAATATGCCGATGCGAAAACAGAAGAGATGCAAGACCTGGAATGGGAAAAAATTCGAAATGCCTCTCAACTTGCGAAACGCGTAGGCTTTCAGGTGTTGGCCGGACATGGTCTTACCTATCACAACGTGAAACGGATCGTTCAAATTGAAGAGATCGTGGAATTGAACATTGGGCACAACATAATCTCGCGAGCCTCTCTTGTGGGCCTCGAACGAGCTGTGCGTGAGATGAAAGCTTTACTGGTTAGACAATGATTCAAACTGCCAGGTCGCCAGGGCGTCAAGAAAAAAGAGAAGATTTTCTTGTTTTGCGCCCTGGCGCCTTGGCGGTACAGTTTCTGGAGAAGAACATGAAGACAGTGACAAAGATGCTTGTGATGTGCGTGCTGCTATTTGGCTTCACACAATGCAAAGTAGATCGTCAGGAGCAGGCACCAAAGGAAAATAAAGCCGCAACACCGGCAGAAAAGAAAAATTACCAGATTGGCGTGGTCTATTTTGGTCCGGATCCGGCGGCCGATCTTTGCATGAAGGGCCTCTTTGATGGATTAAAAGAACTTGGTTTTGTTGAAGGCCAGAACCTGGAAATCAAGAAAGCCCACGCACAAGGCGAGATCGCAAATATCCCTTTGTTGATTCAGAACTACGATTCCATGGGATTGGACGCAATCATTCCTATGAGCACTCCTTGTTTGACGGCAGCTTGCACCACGGCAAAAAAGACTCCGGTTGTTTTTACCTATGTCTACGATCCGGTGGCAGCAGGAGCCGGAAAAGACGCGAATGATCATCTCCCATTCGTCACAGGCACAAGCTCCTTTCCGCCTGTGGAGGATACTGTAGCGATGATCCGCAGGATAGTTCCTGACGTGAAAACGGTGGGAACAATTTACAACCCGTCGGAGGCGAATTCTGTAAAAGTAATTACGGTGGCCAGGGATGCTTTCTCCAAAGCCGGAATCAAACTCGAAGAAGTTACCATCAATAGCACCACGGATGTGCATCCGGCGATGCAAAGCGTGGCTTCTAAGGATGTACAGGCGCTCTGGGTAACGGGAGACAATACGGCGCTTCAAGCATTTGATGCAGTCGGCAAAGTCGCAGCCGATTCAAAACTTCCTCTTTTTATCAATGATCCGGAATACACGAATCGTGGGGCATTGATCGCGGTCGGTATCGGTTGGTATAAGAGCGGATATGTATCCGCCAAAACACTCGCCCGCGTGCTCAAAGGTGAGAGTCCCAAAAACATTCCATTTGAAAGCTTTGTGGAAAAGAAATTGGAAATTAATCAGGAAGTGGCGAAGAGACTCGGAATTACGTTTCCGCCTGAAGTATTAAAAGAAGTCGAAATAAAATAAACTCCGAATTTGAACAGAAGACCCGCAAAGACGCGAAGAATTATTTTTCTGTTCAAAAAGATTTGATCGCCGTATCAATATCCGGATGAATTTCCATAAACATATCGTAACCGGCAATCGTTAAGACCTCACGAACATTCCGTGACGGATTCACCAGCTTCAAGTGGGCCGATTTAAAGGCTCCCCCACGCATTCCTTTTTGAACCACGGAATCCGATTCCTCAGAATCTTCTTCCCTCAAAACATTAAAAGCGGAATGAATCGCGCGCAATCCTGCGCTGGTAATATAGCGTACGTTCGTTAAGTCAAACAGCATGTACCTGACGCCCTCAGCATGTGCCTGGCGTACCTGATTCTCCAATTCTTGTTGCGA
>JBKKAT010000400.1:0-3231 GCA_046714535.1 Acidobacteriota bacterium
TTCCGGCGATCTAAACTTTATTCTTGTGCTTTTAAACCTCGCACTCGTTACGGTTCTCGCTTTTTATATGATGAGTGACTTTGGAAACATTCTGACGAAAGGATTGGATCTGGTGCCCCCTGGAAGAAGAGACGCTGTCGTCACGAGAATCAAAGAAGTCGATGAGGCCTTATCACAGTATTTGCGCGGGCAACTTTCCGTTTCCCTTTTTCTTGCTGTGGTTTACACAGTCGGACTTCTCATTTTGCGTGTTCCGCTGGCTGTTCCCATCGGACTCTTTTCGGGTCTCGCAAATATGGTTCCGTATCTTGGATTCGTTCTTGGAATCGGCGCTTCGATGTTCTTTTCTTTTGTGGATAATCAGGATTGGCACCGGCTGATCTGGATTATCGCGCTTTATGCGTTCGCGCAATTATTGGAAGGGACAGTGGTCGGTCCATTGTTTGTTGGGAAAAGAACTGGACTACATCCGGTCATCATCATGTTGGCTTTGGTAATCGGTGGAACTCTTTTCGGATTTATGGGAATGATTCTAGCGGTTCCATTCATGGCTGTGGCGACGGTGTTTTTAAAATCCGCGTACATCGGCTATCTGAATTCCTCCTGGTATCAGCAACGAAAGCTAGAACAAAGAACTCCGGTGATCTAACATGATTTACATCAACGAAGAGCAAGTAAAACGACTTCTTCCGGTTCGCGATTGTGTGGAAGTATTGCGCAACGCGTTTTCCCTGGAATACATCAACATCCCACGTTACCGGTTGAAGTCCCAAAATAGTTTATTGCATGTGATGTCTGCCTCGATTCCATCACTCCTTGTGATGGGGCTGAAATCGTACGGAACAAGCCGTGGCGGAGGTTCTTTCGCGGTGTTGTTATTTGATGAGCCTTCGGGGCAACTGCTTGCGATGCTGGAAGCGGACGCGCTGGGTCAGATTCGAACGGGAGCAGCAAGCGGTCTGGCCACAGATCTTCTTGCGAATCCGAATGCGCGGATAGGAGCCGTGATCGGTACCGGTTTCCAGGCGGAAACCCAACTTCTTGCCATCGATGCAGTCCGTAAGTTTGACGAGATTCGAATTCATTCGCGACGCGAGCAAGCAAGAAAAGATTTCATCGAAAAAATGCAGTCGCAGGTGCGCGCCACCTTAGTGGATGCTTCTTCTTCCGAAGAGTGTGTCCGGAATGCTGATGTAATCTGCACCATCACATCTTCCAAGGATCCGGTGGTGGAAGGGCGCTGGTTGAAAGCGGGCGTCCACATCAATGCGGCCGGCTCGAATTCCCTTGTGCGAAAAGAATTGGATGCCGACGCAGTGTCGCGGGCCGATTTACTTTGCACAGATCAGCGGGAACAAAGCAGGATCGAATCGGGTGATTTTGCCGGTGTATTGTCAGAAGAGCGGTGGAATGAGGTGCGAGAGTTGTCCGAAATTGTGAAAGGAAAATACGGGCGCACCTCGAGCGAGCAGATCACGCTATTCGAATCGAATGGAATTGCACTGGAAGATGTTGCCTCAGCGCATTATATTTATTCCCGCATAAAACTCTGAATCAGAAATGGGCCGAGGCCTATGGAGCGCCGGCGTCCACGCCGGCATTATGGGCCGCGGACGTCCCGTCAGCAGCTATTCAGTCGTTGCATGCGTCCAATAGATATGTCTATTTCATCGCGTATTTTCCTTATCCTCTGCCTGATCTTTTCTTCATTTGCGTTTGGCGCAGCGGATCTTGAAATCAAAACCATCAAAGGTAGTCCGGCGAAAGAATTTCAACTGGAGTTTCAGTTCATGAATCACGGACCGCAGGCTGCAAACAACGTCGGTTGTAACGTTTATTTTTATGCTGCGGAGCGCCTGGTTCTTTCGCAGGCTTTTAAGCTTTCCTCACTGGCATCAGGAGCTTCCCGTAAGGAGCAGCTCACCATGAATTTTCCCGATCAGGCCATTACCACTGTGAAGGTGGAAGTTTTTGATTCTCAACAGCCGGATGAGCAACCCTCTACCAATTTCATGCAGATGAACATCAAACCTCCGGATCGTCGCAGAGCTGATCTTCAAATTGTAGATGTGGTGTCAGTGGACGCGAAAGAGAAAGGGAAAAACATTTTGCGGGTCCGGATGCGCAATCAGGGTCCCGACAGAATTGGACCTTCGAAACTGAATGTGTCGCTGGAAGTTTATCGACAGCCACTGGCTCAGTCTGAAAAGAAAATTGAACGAATGGATTCCGGAGAAGAATTAGAAACGAGAATTCAAATTCCAACCGCACCCATCATACCTGCCACAAATGGCTCACTGATCTTACGCTGGTCCAGTCCGGAAGTTGAAGATCCTGACGCTGAGAATAGTGTGTACAAAATGGATGTGCTGTTAAACCTCCGCATGCCGGATCTGCTTCCGCTCAAACCCAATATAGACAAACAGGGTGTATTGACGTTTTCTGTGAACAACAAAGGAAATGCGCGCGCAGAGGATAGCGTGACTGCGCTTTATATCAATGGTGCATTAGTGGAACGTTACAATACGCCCGATATGGCCCCGCGCGGACTGCAACAATTTCGTTTTAACGGGAAAAAACTAACCTCACAGGACAAAGTTGTGATCATTGTAGACTTCAACGCGGATGTCCAGGAATCCTCCGAGGAAAATAACCGGACTCCTTGACAACTTGAACGTTTGAGCTTTTGACCTATCTTTCATTTGAGGGGGAACAAATGAAATCGGTGATCATCCTGTTTCTGCTTACCGCAAGCTTCAGCTTTGCTCAAACAGAAATCCAGCCCCAAAACGCTCCTTTACAAGAACCGACCTACGAACAGGCAAAAAAATTATTTGAGCAGGGGAAATACGAGGAAGCCATCGATCAGCTGGATCAAGCGATCGAGCAGCATCCCAACTCCAAAAATGCTTATGTCCTCCGGGGCACCAGTTACGACTACATCGGGCAATACGATCGCGCAATTGAGGATTACAGCCGCGCGATAGAAATTGATCCGGAATTTGTCCCTGCCTATAACAATCGTGGATCCGTATACATTACGTTAGAGCAGTATGAAAAGGGACTTCCGGATCTGAACAAGGCGGTGGAGATCAATCCGAAAAATGCGAATTCTTACTACAATCGCGCGATCATCCATACGTTTCTGGCAAAACCTGCACAAGTTATATCGGATGCGCACAGATATCTGGCTGCTGAGGGCTGCAAAGATCCGCGCGGGCAGAGCATGAT
>JBKKAT010000401.1:0-2654 GCA_046714535.1 Acidobacteriota bacterium
CCTCCCGAAGTATAAATGGATTTGAATTCCAGAAAAGCTTGTTGGAGAATGCGCGCGATTGCATCCGCGTCATTATCAGAGGCGTATCTTATTTCGTAATCAGACATCAACCGCAATCTTACGAGCTTCGGATGACTGCGAAAGATCCAGTGAGTGATTGTTTTGCGAGGTACAGTTGAACCGCTGAAGTTTTTGAACACTAACGCAGACCGGAACATTTTTCCAGTGTTTATTTACCGATGTAAGTGTAGCAAGCGCCGAAGTCTTCGGATGATATCACATAGTATTTTGTATCTTTGCGGAGTGATGGGCTCATCGATGGCGTGATCCACTCCTTAGATTCGGCAGGACCGGATGGATTCTAAGCGTCGGAATTCGGGCAAAGTGTTTTAGATTTCCCGTGACCAATTCAAGACCGTGAACTATTGCCGTAGCCGCAATTTGAAGATCCGCATCGGCAAGAGTTTGTCTTTTTTGCGCAAGTGCAGCCTCGATTTCACCATAGACGCGCGCTGCGTTGGTGTCATAAGGCAGTATCGTCAAGGCCGGCAAGATTCGCACCTCAATGTATTCCAGATGGAAGTCTCTATTAGAAGATCGGAATGCTCCTTTATACAATTCACCAATAACAACTGCGCTTGTGAATTGCTCAGCTCTTGGCACCGTGGCGAGCCAGCGTACGTAACCGGGCAGCGGTTTACTTCTCAGAACCTCGGATACTGCGTCTGTATCAAAAAGGTATGGCATCCGGAATCAATCCAGTTCCGGCACAAATCGCTGCTTCGATCTTTTGGAGTTTTCAAGGATCTTGACCAATTCGTCAGAGTTTTTCCATCCTCCCGCGATGTTTGCTAATCCCTGTTCCGCGCCAGCTGTTCGAATCTTCTGTACGTGTTTGAGATCCTCAACAGAGATCATAGCGGCCACAGATTTCCCGTGCCGGGTGATAACAACAGGATCACCATCTTCGGCATGCTCGACACACTCCGAAAAACGAGCTTTCGCTTCGGCAACCGACATCTTTTTCATATTCGTAAAATGACCAATATGACTATAATTCTTTAAACAACCACAGTCAAGAAGTCGTCTAGTCAAGGCGTGACGAGAGCTTCAATGGAGATGCACAAAAGGTTACAAAATAATTGGTCTCCACCTTATTGGAATGATATTGCACGTTGAAGGTGCTGGTTGGGTCATCAAACTGATAACTGTAAGCTGTAGGGCACGCTGCTTTAAAAACCGATGCGTACGTTTCACAAAAAAGATAGATTTGCTGAATCCCCGACATTCCTTTGTTAGCTGAAAAAGGCCCGATATCCGATTATCGGATTTTCATCGAAAGACCGGGAACATTCTCCACACGGACAAGACTGAAGAGGATTTCCAATTCTGAAAGCGTAATAAATTTTCCATCCGGCGAGATGGCAAAGGTTTCGGTGCGTTTATCCGGATCGAATCCGGCGATAGCGCGCCGTGTCGCGAACGTGTCTTTACCCGGAATAAAGTCCTGCACAAAAATTCCCGGATCCCCTCTTTCGTTCGAGTCTATATAGGCAAGCGACTTTCCATCCCGCATCCAGCGACAACGACCTGATTTCACTTCAAACGGAATGGGGTTTCCTGTTTCGATGTTTGTAACACGGATATAGGGCGTTGCGTCCACAACACCTTGTTTATACCAGGCATAAGCGACATGTTTGCCATCAGGAGAAACTTCGGGTTGCTGTGTGAGTCCGGTAATGAGTTGTGTCGCTCCGGATCCGTCCGGATGAATCTTCCAAATTCCCATTTTTTTCGGATTGTAGGAAGTGTACACAATCCATCGCTGATCCGGTGTCATCGTTGGATTTTCAGCATCCAATCCATCGTTTGTAATCCGGCGCGAATCGGTGCCATCTGAGTTTGCCATCCAGATTTCATAATGACCATCACGGTTTGAGCTCCAAAGAATGTGTCTGCCGTCGGGAGTATAGGCGGGATCCCAGTCATCCGCTGCGTCTTCCGTAATGCGCTTTACGGCGCCGGTTTCAATCGTAAGTTCCATGAGATCGAGATTCCCGCTTCCAATGGAAGAATACAAGATGCTCTTGCCGTCCGGCGAATAGACAGGCTGACGATCTATGCTGTTTCCACGCGTGAACCACTGTCCGGTTGCCGGCGATTCGGCCAGAGAGATCTGACGCAAGTTTTGTCGCCTGATAGGGGATTGGAGCAATAGCGTGTCCTGATCAAGTCTGTCCAGGACATCACCGCACGATGAAAACCAAAACAGCTTTCGAATCTTTTCGGTATCAATATCTTGAAGCACGATCGTTCCGGCCATCCGCGAACTTCCGGAAACGGACCGCGGAACACCGTAAAGAATCTGATCGTTGGAAATCCATATTGCGGATGTTGGCCATGTGGAACGGATCCAGCGCTTTTCCTTTGTCTTCATGTCCACTATAAGAATGGCATCCAAATTCACAGCATTGCCCGCCCAATTTCTAGTTGCAACGATCCGTTTACCGTCAGGTGACCAGCGGGGAAATTGAACCTGTATTTTTTCAATAGGGGTCACGAGTTCAACTCCAGTTCCGTCTACGTTCGCTGTAAACAAAGAGGATTCTCCGGATTTCCACCGTAAGAACGCGATCCTTTTCCCGTCAGGAGAA
>JBKKAT010000402.1:0-4175 GCA_046714535.1 Acidobacteriota bacterium
ATGCTGTTCCAGACTAAGCTTGCCTTCAATCATGCTGGAATCATCCAGGAGATCTTCAATCAGCGTGGATTGAGCTTTCGCGCTTTGATCTACGACTTCCAACGCCCGTTGAACCATTGCTGCATCCAAATCTTTCGTTTGAAGCATGTGTGTCCAGCCAAGGATCACATTCAAGGGAGTTCTTAATTCATGAGAAACGGTTGCGAGAAATTGATCTTTTGCACGATTGGCGGCTTCTGCGTCAGTCCTTGCCTTTTGTTCGCGGTGCAACAGCTCAATACGTTCCAGTTCAATTCGTTTTCTTTCCGCGATCTCCAGTTGAAGATCACGGTTCAGTTGAGCGAGTTCTTCGGTCCGCTCTTCCACCCGCATTTCCAGTTCATCCAGAGTTTGCTGCAACTGTTGTTCGGTATCCTTCAGTTCGGTAATGTCGAATGCAACGCCATGGATAAACCACGGCTGACCGCTAACGGAGCGCACCATCTTTGCTTCAACCTGAAACCAGACTACCCGATTGTCCCGGGATAAAACCCGGTAAACCGAACGCAACGGCTGTCCGGTCAGAAGCATGTTTGCTGCTTCCACATTCCACCTGTTCCTGTCATCAGGATAAATCTGGTAGTACCACCGCACTGGATCATCCAGCCATTCTTTTTGTGTAAAGCCCAGGATCGATTCAATGTGAGGACTTACGTATGCTTCCGATAGCCCTTTCTCCAGAAAGGCCATAAACACAACGGCGGGAATTTGTTCGACCAGAGTTTGATATTTCGTTTCTGCGTCAACATCGCCCACTGGTTTCACGTGGTGTGGAACTTTGGCATCCGGAAAAAATACACCTGCAAGCTGGTTCAATATTTCGTTCGCCTGATTTAGATTCTCAACAGCGCTGCCGGCAATCTTTACAGGTTTAGGCGTTGCAGACCTGGCCATTGGATTAGTCAATCGCTGTTGCGACGCCGCCATTCAGGCTCTTTATTCAGGGTTGCTTGAGTGAATTGACGAAGCGCTTGTATCGCTTTGCCATAAGTCATCACGGCATTAGTAGACAAAACGGAACCGGGTGGTTGATTCATGAACGGCATAAACTTGTCAGGAAATCCAGGCATCGTACATCCAATGCAGATTCCGCCAACATTGGGACAGCCTCCTATTCCACCCATCCAACCGCGCTTTCCCACGTTGCATTGAACGACGGGTCCCCAGCATCCCAGTTTTACGATGCACGTAGTGGATCCATATTGTTCAGCAAAATCTCCTTGCTCATAATAGCCACCGCGGTCGCAGCCCTCATGCACAGTCTGACTGAAAAGCCAGGTAGGCCGAAAATATTCATCCAGTGGAATCATGGGCGCGCGTCCCGCTCCCTGAAAGAGTAAATACAACAAAGTCTCGGTGAAATTGTCAGGCTGAACCGGGCACCCCGGCACATTGACAATCGGGATGCCGGCTTTTGATTTCCACTTCCACCCAAGGTAATCGGCTAACCCCATGCAGCCGGTTGGATTGTTCTCCATCGCGTGAATGCCGCCGTAAGTGGCGCAAGTTCCGGCAGCCACTACAGCCCACGCTTTCGGTGCTAATCGGTCGATCCAGTCACACGTCAGGATCGGTTGTCCCGTATCCTTGTCGTTTCCAAATCCTGCCCAGTAACCTTCTGTTTTGTTCTGCTCATTAGGGATAGAACCTTCGATCACCAGAATAAAAGGGTCCAATTTTCCTTCGGCGGCGAGGTAGAAATTTTTCATGAAGTCTGCGCCACACTCGAAAGAGAGGACAGGATTATGGAGTTTGATCCGCGGAACTCCAGGAATTGCGCCCAGCACCAAATCCTCAATGCTGGGAAGACTAGCCCCGGTCATTGCAATGGTGTCGCCATCGCACCCCAGACCAGCCGTAATCCACAAGACATCAATCTCGCTAATAGCGTTGAAAGAAGATTCTTCAGGCATGGTTCACACACATTCATTATGGAAATATAGGATGCAATTTCCGACTTTCACCCCTTATTGGAGTTCTGTTCCCGAAGCGAAACGATGAAGTTGATTGAGCCGGTCACGTAAGGCTGGAACAAAAATGTTTGTTTGCTCGTTGGTCGCTCCGCTTGCTTCGAAGCCTTCTTCCAACTGTTCATCTGTAATTTGCGATAAATATTGATCCAACCAGCGCACATGGTCGACCTGGATTCCCTGGATAATATCTTCCGTCCGTTGACCGGCATACCCCCACTGCAAAAGACCGCCTTGAAGACCTGTCATGAATTCTGGTGTTTGAGTCATAAATCCCGGAGGGTCCCACTTGGTTCTGTTAACAATATTGCCACCCCATTTTCCCATTGAGCCACCCCAATCCGTGATCATGTATCTTGCTTCTACGCCGTCCTTGTCTATTTTGTGAAGGAAAAGAGCAGTATTTGATCCACGGGCACTATCCCGCAGATCTTTAGTGTCCCAGTTTGAAGTGAGCATCACCATAATTTTCAATCCACTGAGTTCGGGAGTTCCGAGGAAGGGGTTGCTATTCCACGCCCAGCTGTACTCATCAAATTGTTTTATAAATCGATCGTCATCCAGTTCAAAACGCGCATCGCGAAAATTCCCCTCTGCGTCTATCCACTCTGAGGCGGGTCCTTGAAGAGACGGAACATTCAAAATTTTCCCGGTTGGCAGGAAATGGGTCGTATCCACAAAATAACCAGCAGCCCAGACCAGCCGGGTGGCGAATGTCTCCGAACGAACTTCCTCCCCCCATTTGACCCGCCAGTTCCTTCCTTCCTCATCTCTGACAGAGAGACTGGGGGACGTTCCGGAACTATGCTCTTCTTTAAAGTAAAATGGGGGTTCAGGTTGCCGCTTTTTTCCACCGGAACCATATCGAAAATCGAGCTTTGAAACCTTTCCTGGATCCTCCCAGATAACGGAGCGTACGACACGCATTTTTTCAGGTTCTTTTTTTGTGCGAACGGAATACTCAGATAGGACACGCCACACAAGATGCACCAGTCCATTCACTGCTACAATTCCAACAACCACAATGACTAGAATCAACAAGACCCGTTTTTTCTTCATTCAAATCCACGTACTTTTACGAAAAATAGCGGGTCAAGAACATTCCCGCAATAAAGAATCTTGTAAATAGTGGGTCGCGGAGAATATATTTCAAGTAAGGAGTCAAACATATGAAATACGGTTTGGTACTAACCGGAGTTATTGCCGGTGGTTTGTATGCAGCGCTTTATCTGGATGAAAAGAAAGGTCCGAAACGAAGGAAACTTCTAAAAAAGAGAGCGAATGAAATTTGGGATGAGGCGACCCATGCCTGGAACGATTATTCGCGCGAGCTAAAACCGCATGTGGAAAAATATTCAAAGGATTTATCAGAAGGGGCGAAACGGGTAACGGAAGGAACGTTGCAGAGGATCGAAGAGACGACTCAAAATGGCTGGTCCCCCTCGGCGCGGATGCTCGGAGCCACGGCAAGCGCCATCGCCTTTTATGGAGCGGGGCGCGGCGGCATAGTCGGAGTACTTTTGAGAACGATCAGTCTGGGCTTGCTGGCGCGCGCATTGGTATCATCCAGATAAGCTCTTAGCGCGCGCCCGGGCTTTAGCTCGCAGAGGCGGGCTAAAGCCTGCCATCCCTTTATGCCGGGCTGAAGCCGGCGGTCATTTAATTAAGAGGCTTTGCTTTTCTTGCCTTTTACCATTTTCTCGCGTGCGTTTTTCGCTTTTGCGGCACCTATAGCGGTTTTCACATCCTTCTTCTCTTCAGGTGGAGGAGTCACCGCCGGTAATCCCAACTCTTTTATAGATAATTCACGCAACCAGCCGCTCGTATGATAGAGATGCTCGTCCTCTTCTTCCTCAACTTCTTCGTAAGCCTCTTTTAAAGCCTTCGCTTGTTCTCCCTTCGATTTTTCGGCAACCAGCCCAATCAATTCCCAATTGGCATGGTCCTTGGTTTCCGCATGTACAACGCATTCAGCGGCTACTTTTTGGGCTGCCTCTTTATTACCGCCAGCCAGAGCTTTCTCCATGGCTTCGATCAAAGAGTGGCCGATATGACGAACAATCTCTCTTCCTGGTGTTTCTTTCTCTGTATCTAACCCGAATTGTTCAAATAATGACGTTACGATCTGAACGTGATTTTTAGTCTGCTCCAGATATTCTTCCCATT
>JBKKAT010000403.1:0-5471 GCA_046714535.1 Acidobacteriota bacterium
TGGTAAGACGACGTGAAAACCTGCGCGTATCGCTTTCCCGGCAAGTTCTTGCCAGTAATTTTCCGGCCAACATTTGGATTCCCAGCTCGTGCTATGGATGAATACAAGATAAGGATTATTTACATCGAGAGAATTGACCGGCAAACGCGACCGGTCGATTCCAAAGTCTACAGTCTTTGCATCAAACTCATAGTTCAGCGCGCGCGCCATCAACTCTCTCATCCGATGAATCGAGTGTTGTTGTTTGGAAATAGAATATTTTTTTCGATACAGGACATGCGCGCCCCATTCGTTCACGGAACTCCTGTTGAAACCGGAATGAAGCCCTTTCGCCAGACGCGCAACCGCACCGCTCTTCCAACCACCCTGAAGATCGATCACAAAATCGTATTCGCTGCTTCGCAGTTTTGCAAAAAATCTCTTAAACTCGGGAGAGCCTAAATTCGTGAACCGGCGGGGTGGACTGACCAGAACATTTCGAACAGCCGGATGCCATGCCGGGATTTCAGCAAAAGCTTGATCCACAGCCCAATCCAACTGAATACCCCGAACCGAGCGGGCTGCATCCGTTACCGCCGGCAGTGTGTGAACCATATCGCCCATCGAAGAAAGGCGCACGATTAAAACACGCACTAGTACTCATCACCTCGTGAAAAGCGGCGTTTCCAACTCTTCCATCTCGCAGAAAGATTGTGTTTGGACAGATGCTGTTTCAACGCAGCCTCGTTCGTTAAGTAGTTCAATTGAATGGCGCGGCGTTCCCCTTCAAAGGGTTTATGTCCGTGCCAGCAATTGTCCGTGACTTTAAAAATCAGACACTGTCCTAAAATGGGCGGGATCTCAGTGACATAGTCTTCCAGATTTTTTCCGTCTCTCAGAATTCGCAGACGGCCTGCATCCGAGTTCCATTCCGGATTAAAATAGAGAAGGAGCGTGACAAGTTTTGATGTTGTATCTGTATGAATTCGGCCGTCCTTGGCCCGTGTTTTCCCCCGGAGAGTGATGAAGGTCGGGCGGTTCTCCAGATTTACATCGAATTTTTTCTCGATCGCAGATCGCAGAGCATCACCCTCCAATTCCTCGATGAAACGGCGAAAATGAGAGCCACACTCCACAACGTTCACCGGAATAGAACCGGCGAAATCTATTTTCGGAAAATCTTCAGCGACTTGATCCGCAGTTTCCTTACGCAAGAAATCTGATACGACCAGGAACGGAAATGGATCCTGGCTGACGGAAGCCTTTTCGAGAGCATCAAAATTGATAAAGGCTTGATCTGTTACTGGCATAGACGCTGATAATGGTACTACCAACGTCGAAATTCAAGCAAACATGTGTTAACTTTGGTTGTGGCCGTAACATATTAGCCCGCTCGGGCGCCCACAAGGTCGCCCCTACAAAGAAATGCTGGATTCATTAAAGCAAAGCATCCTGTCGCGCGAAGGAAGCGCGCGTTTACTCTGGATGTTCTGTTTGCTATTCATTTTTTCCATATCTTTTTCGATTGCGGCTTCGCAAACATTTCTTTCAGTCGCAACTTTCGTCTACTTCTACAGAAAGTTGCGATACGATCGCCACTTTCCACAATTGCCCATCCTGATTCCTGCAATGGCATTTTGCTACTGCGTCTTTCTATCAGCCGTTTTTTCGATCCATCCTTCGAACAGCCTGTACAACGCAAAGAACCTCGCGCTCTTCATTATCCTTCCGATTTTCTATGACACCGTGCGCGATCTGGAGGATATCAAACTGCTTTTTGGTGTCTTAATTCTGGCGGGTGTTATCTCTGCGCTGTATGCCCTGACTCAATTTTTCGCGTCCCCGGATGATCTGTTGGAGAAACGCTTAACAAGCTTCATGAGTCACTGGATGACCTTTTCCGGTTTGCTCATGATTCTGAACATACTACTTTTCTCACATCTTCTGTTTTCCAAAAAACATCCCGTCTGGTTCTATCCGGCTTTTGGTATTGTTTCACTGGCCCTTCTGCTTTCTTTAACGCGGAATGCCTGGCTCGGATTCCTGGCGGCCGCAACCGTATTGATTGCGATGAGAAAGGTCCGGTGGGTGGTAGCAGTTCCCCTCGTCGTCGCTATCGTGTTTATCGGATCGGCTCTCATTTTTCCTTCTGTTGTAACGAATCGTATCAGCAACATTTTTAATCCCAACGAAACGTCGAACCGGGACCGCATTCTCATGATTCGAAGCGGCTGGGAAATCGTCAAAGACTATCCAATCACCGGCGTCGGAATCAATATGATTAAAGATGTTTACCCGAAGTATCGCTCACCGGACAGCGTGCAACGTTACAACCCGCATCTGCATAACAACGTTGTTCAATTGGCCGCGGAAAATGGACTCCTTGCTTTGATCTGCTGGCTGTGGCTGATTGGAAAAGTACTTTTCGATTTGATCCGCTGGAAGCGAAACGAAATGAGCCGGGAAGAACAGTTTATGATTCATGGAACCATCGGCATTGTGATCTCTTTATTCGTTGCCGGAATGTTTGAATACAATTTCGGCGATTCGGAAATCAAGATGCTTTTTCTTTCGCTCATCACGCTCCCTTATGCCTGGCACAAAAGACTTCTGAGCGAAAAACAAATCGAAGTGGAAATGATTCCTGCCGGATCGTACGCCTCCCCGTAGATGCTTCTTTCGCGGCAGAGCCGCTGTCATTGGTCACCGGCAACAGGGCACTCGTCACGATTAGAAGTGCTCAGAACACAGATGCGTTGCCAAATTGCGTGAGTTCATTTAATTTCATATCTCACGATTTCAAAGAAGATCAGGAGGTTTTTGAATGGTTCAGGTTATACAAGATTCCCCTGATGTGGTTGTCATTGGCGGTGGGCCGGGTGGTTCGACCGTTTCCACATTGATCGCACAACAGGGTTACAGCGTTGAACTTTTCGAGCGCGAGAAGTTTCCGCGTTTTCATATCGGGGAATCATTAATTCCTGAAACATACTGGGTCCTCAAGCGAATGGGCATGCTGCCGAAGATGCAAAAGAGTCACTTCGTCAAAAAATACAGCGTCCAATTCGTAAACGCGAATGGCAAACTTTCGGCGCCATTTTATTTCTGGGATAACAAACCACACGAATGTTCGCAAACGTGGCAGGTAGCCCGCAGCGAGTTCGATCAGATGATGCTCGATCATGCGCGGGAAAATGGCGTAAAGGTTCAGGAAGGGGTCCGTGTTTTGAATGTTCTTTTCGAAAATGACCGCGCCACCGGTGTGACGATTAAAACGGAAGATGGGACTACACGGGATGTGAAAGCAAAAGTTGTTGTGGATGCGAGCGGTCAGAATGGTCTCTTGATGAATAAGCTCAATCTGCGTGTCTGGGATCCCGTGCTGAATAAAGGCGCGATCTGGACGTACTGGGAAGGAGCGTATCGTGATACCGGAAAGGACGAAGGAGCCACCATGGTTTTGCAGACCGTAACGAAAAATGGGTGGTTCTGGTACATTCCTCTGCACAACAACATCGTAAGCGTAGGAGTTGTAGCGCCGTTTGATTATCTGTTTAAGGGACGTAAAGATTATCCGCAGACATACAACGAAGAAGTGGAGCGCTGTCCGTCGGTAAAAGAAAGGGTGTCGAATGCAAAGCGCGTAACCGGCTATTTTGCTACGAAGGATTACTCCTACCGGTCAAAACAATTTGCCGGGAATGGCTGGGTGCTTGTTGGTGATGCCGCGGGATTCCTGGATCCGCTGTACTCCTCGGGGGTTCTTCTGGCATTGAAATCGGGAGAAATGGCGGCCGATGCAATCGTGGAAGGATTTGCAAAAGAGGATACTTCGGCAGCGCAGTTAGGAAAATGGGCGCCTGTATTTAATGAAGGAGTCGATCGAATGCGCCGTCTGGTCTGCGAGTATTATGGCGGTTTTAGTTTTGGCAGTTTCGTCCGCAAATACCCCGACCTTCAAGGAACAGTCACAGACATATTAATCGGAGATCTCTTCACGGACCGTGTGGACAAGGTGTGGAAGCCAATGGAATCGCTCTACCCTCCCGGCAAATCTCCGATTCCACCATGGAACGATGGCACTCCTGCTGAAAAAGCCGAAGACAAGGCGAATGAACTCATTCTTCCGGAAGGACGCAGGCCCTAAACAACTTTACGGGCAGATAGGAAGAACACGACAATACCCGGAATCAGAAGAGCAGCAAAAGCTGCGATGATTGCCCGGTCTAAATCTGGAGTTATCCGCGCAAGTCCAAGAGCGATCGCAATCGAAACACAGTGAAGGATGACTGGTACAACTGCCAGCCACTTAAAAGCAACTCTCGTTAACACGTTCAAGAATGGATAGCCGACCAGAATTGCCAGACATCCAACGGAAACCACAATCGATGCGGGGCGTCCCTGTCCGCTACAACAGATAACCCAGGCAACGATTCCGGCCAGCGCAGCGAAACCGATACGCTTAGAAGATTGGGAACGGCTGTGCCGCGCGAATAATATTGTGGGAACGAGAGTTCCGAATAAGAATCCTGCTTGTTCCGTATCAGGAACAGTCGTTACAATTCCTGCCATGCTCAATGGCAAAAGCAAGTAAAGCAAACCGGATGCGGAAGAAAATGATTTTGAAAGCCAGAGCGCGAGAAGCACGACAGCTCCACGAATCCACCAATCCTGAATACACCAGAAGCTCAGCAGAGCCGCTCCCGTGGCGATGAGTATGAGACTGCCAATTTTGTCTTTGATTTTTCCGGAAATGCAAAGGATCAGAAAACCAGGCCATACAAACCACGGCACCTGACTGCGCAAGGCTTCCCCGACAAGAAACGCTAAGGCAATAAACAATGCCGGGGCCGGCACAGGCCATTCTGCATGGCGCCGGGATATAAACCGCCATGCAAAGAAAAGCGCAACTGCAGCGATTCCTGAAATGACACCATGAAGAATATGGGAAACCAGTTTTTCAGGAATCTCCGGCATGTTTCCTTTTCTCGAAATTGGCTATCGAACCTTCTTCAGACCCAAATAATAATCTCGCTGTTTTTTATCAAGCCGTTCCACTGCGTAACGCAAAAACGTACGCGGCATTGTAGCGGCATATTTATCCAAGAAGCGTAACGGTTTTAGCTGATCCTTCTTGCCTGCTTCACGCAACCATCCTCCAGCGGCCATGTGGATCAAGTCTTGATCGTCATCCAGCAACATTTCAGCGATCTTGAAGGTGTCCGATATGTCGCCCTGTCTAATGAAATAGCAGGTACTGACAATCGCTATACGGCGTTCCCACATATTTTTGGAACGAGCAAGTTTGTACAGGATATCGCGTGGCTTATCGAACAGGTAGCCACCGTTAACATACGGCGCGCTGACATCAACCAGATCCCAGTTATTAATTCTGTCCATGCGTTTCAAGTAAAGATCGAACAGCTCCTTTCTGCGACTCGCTGGCGTTTTTTTGTTGCGGGCTTGTTTGTCCATGATGCTGAGTGCTCCCG
>JBKKAT010000404.1:0-9131 GCA_046714535.1 Acidobacteriota bacterium
GTGTTACGACACCTATTACCACTTTGTCTCAGACAGAATGAACTGTTCGGCATCCTGGCTTGACATGGGAGGTGAAAAATAAAATCCCTGCGCCGATTCGCATTCATGCGCCTTTACTTGCGAGAGCTGCGCGATTGTTTCGACCCCTTCCGCGATGACTTCCATTCCCAGGTTGTGCGCAAGTGTCGCAATTGTGCCTACAATTTCTCCTCGTTCCTCACCTTTTCCGATTCGGCTGACAAAAGAGCGATCTATTTTCAGCGTATCCACCGGAAGCTGATGCAGATAACTTAATGAAGAATAACCTGTGCCAAAGTCGTCAATATGCAAGCGGACGCCCAGGGATCGCAATTTCAACAATTTGTTTGTTGCTTCTTCCGGGTGTGCCATCAATACACTTTCTGTCATCTCTAGAGTGAGACTGTTCGGCTGGATTCCGGTTTGTTTCAATACATGCTCCACCTGCGCAACGAGGTCAGGTTCTGCTATTTGAACTCCCGAAAGATTAACGCTGATGGTGAGCTGACGATGCAAGGGAAGTTGCACGGCCCATTTTTGCATTTGTTCGCAAGCTTCTTTGAGTATCCATAGTCCCATCGGAATGATGAGTCCGGTTTCCTCCGCCAGTGGAATGAATTCTTCAGGCAAAGTCAAACCCCGTTCGGGGTGTTCCCATCGGATGAGAGCTTCGAAACCGGTGAGCTTCCCGGTGAATAAAGACACAGTCGGTTGATAATAAGCCCGGAATTCTTTGCGATCCAAAGCGCGCCGCAGATCATTTTCCATTTGCAATTGAAGCACTGCACTGGTGTGCATGCCGCTATCAAAGACTTGATAGCGCGCGCGGCCCTGAGCCTTTGCGCGATACATCGCGATGTCTGCGTCGCGCAGCAAATCATCGGACCGCCCATATTCTTCAGAGCTCAGAGCGATTCCCATACTTGCCGTTGTAAAAACCTCATGCCGCTCCAATTTGAATGGGTTGTTCAATTCCTGTTGAATGCGGTCAGCAACGCGTGTTGCATCACTAACATGATGGATGTCGTCCAGCAAAACCGTAAATTCATCTCCACCCGCACGCGCAACCGTATCGCCGGGCCGCAGGCAGCGTAGCAACCTCTGAGCAAATTCGACAAGCAACTGATCTCCCAGAGTGTGTCCAAGGCTATCGTTGATCAATTTGAATCGATCGAGATCGAGAAAAAGCACACCGAACGCATACTCCTTTTTCCGTTTTGTTTTTCCGACAGCCTGGGCAAGCCGGTCATTGAACAGGGTACGATTCGGCAATTGGGTTAACGTATCGTATAGAGCCTGGTGTTCCAGTTGTTCCTCAACGTGTTTACGCTCCGTAATATCTTCACAGATTGTGACAATTCCCATAGGTTCGCCGGCGTCATCGACAATGAGTTCTGAAATCAATTGAACCGGAAAGGTCGAGCCATCTTTCTTAACATTGACAGCCTCCCTTCGCCAACTTTGCATACTTTTTATGCTTTCCAAAGTGGCAGGATTCCAGAAGGCATGGGGGGCGAACATACGTGCTGCCTTTCCGATCAGTTCCTTTTGGTCATATCCGTGAAGCTCCGCTTCGGCCCGATTTGTAAACAGGATGTTACAGTCCATATCGGTAATGGTCATGCCTAAATTCATGGTTTCGACCGCCTTTTCCAAACGACGGAGCATAGTTTGTGAGTCTTCCAATTTTGCCCTTGTAGGTTTTTTCTTCATACAGGCTCCACTGTTAGCTTTTGAGGATCTGTTTCGGACACCCGGCTTAGTGAGTCCTCTCTATTACCGTATTAATACTATTTGTGACTTACTATACAAGTAAAGGAATGAAAATGGAAGAAGGGAAATAGCACATATTTCATATTGCAAAATGCATATTGAAAGTGCAGATTGTAGAATGAAACAACCACGTTGCTACCGGTGCCGATAAGGAATATTATCCGGCTATGTTGGAAGAGTTCATGACATGAGTAGGATTCGGATAAGAATATTCTGAGTAATTTGTAACATGCCGAAACTAAAGATACCTTACAGTGAGCGGGAAACCGGATATTGTTATGATCGTCTGGGTCAAACGCTAAACGTTTATCAAAAAGGTATCGCTGATATTCGCTTAGCAATGGAATCCAACAATTCATTCGAGCAGCGACTAAGGAAAGTATTGCGGCTTCATGCTATGAGCCTTCAGGCAGTAGAACCTGAAGAAACCTCTGATTCGTGGAATGAAGAGGATGTCTACCTGTGTTGCCTGTATGACATGCTGGAGTCCATGTATAACGCCGAAGCGGAAAGAATTGCTTCCGGGGCCGTATCTTATGAAGAGAAGAGGAAAAACCTGGATGATCTCAAGATTTCGATTGCCAGGTTGCCCTTTGGAAGTTCTCAATACCGGAATAACATTCGACCTCGCCTGGAGAGAGCGGTGTTGGAACGCTCTAAAAGTTTAGAAGGAAAACTATAAAAAAGGACTTCTTCCGGTAACCTTGATTGCGGGAAGAATTTCTGCTCTCCGTGTTAAGATCGCACTTATGAATAGCTATTTTTCGATGGGTGAACACACATTTGGAGTGCCGATGTCCATGCATGCAGCGGCGCGGCACAGATTGGTGGACCGGCTGCGGAGACGTGGTGTTTCGGGGGAATCGGTCGTCCTGCTGCAGGGCGGTTCCTCGCGAATGAAGTATGACACCGACCGGGAATTTCTTTTTGAACAGGAAAGTTTTTTTCAGTACCTCTTCGGGGTAAAGGAGCCCGGATTTTTTGGCGCGATACAGGTCGGTTCCGGGCGAAGTGTCCTTTTTATGCCCCGTTTGCCCGAAGAATATGCCGTTTGGATGGGGCGAATTTATCCGCCGGAACATTTCCTGGCCGCGTATGAAGTGGAGGAAGTTCGCTATGTCGATGAGCTGCCGGGCCGGCTGAGTGAAATGAATCCTGACCTTTTGCTTTTACTTCACGGGCGAAATTCGGACAGTAATCTCATGGCAGGGCCGGCGCAATTTCCGGGAATCGATCGTTTCAAGATAGATCTTGCCATTCTTCATCCGGAGATTGTGGAGTGCCGCGTATTGAAATCGCAAGAGGAAATCGAACTCCTTCGCTGGATCAATGGCATATCGAGTGATGCGCATGTGCAAGTCATGCGCGCTTGCAAACCCGGCATCCACGAATATCAACTGGAAGCAACATTTTTGCGCGAGATTTATGCGCGTGGCGGTTGCCGTTTTACTGCGTACACTTCCATTTGCGGCTGCGGGCCGAATTCTGCAATCCTTCATTACGGCCACCAGGGAGCACCCAACAACAGAATGCTTTCGGACGGGGACATGTTTCTTAATGATTCCGGAGCTCAATACCATGGCTATGCTTCCGACATCACCTGTTCGTATCCGGTGAACGGACGCTTCACTTCCGAACAACGGGACATTTATGACGCGGTACTCGCGGCCAACCGCGCCGTGCAGCGGGCAATGAAACCGGGAATACTGTGGCCCGCTATGCACCGTCTTGCGGAACGAGTGATTGCGGAACGTTTGCGAGACATCGGAATCCTGAAAGGAAACATCGACGAATTGCTCGCGGAACACATTCCCGCGCTTTTCATGCCGCACGGGCTGGGTCATTTCATGGGATTAGATGTACATGATCCGGGTGGTTATCCTGAAGGAACATCTCGCATCGATGAACCTGGCATCCGAAGCCTTCGCTGCGGCCGAAAACTGGAAGCAGGAATGGTGATCACGGTGGAACCGGGCATCTACTTAATAGATGCGGTGTTGGAACCGGCGCTCAGCAATGCGGCCATTTCCTCTTTTCTTGCGCATGACGTACTGAAACATTTCCGTTCTTTTGGCGGTGTCCGAATCGAAGATGATGTCCTTGTAACTTCTGAGGGCGCTGAAAATTTCACGCGGGTCCCGCGCGAAGTTGCCGAAATCGAAAATGTGATGTCCGAAAGGTTAAAGGTTAAAGGTTAAAGGTGGGGAAGCCAGGAAAAGAAGCGATTCTTGATATTGACTGCGGGTGGATTGGGTAGTTTCTCTGGTGAGCTTTCATTGATTAAATTATTCTTCGTAAGCACAGCAATCGTCATTTCTCCGTCCGTATAATATCTGTCTCCTCCGCCATTTCGCCCTGACAGGGTCGCTCCGATGCCCGTAACCTGATAAATCTTCAAAACCTGTTGCGTGTTCTTTGCATCGTTGATCAAAGTATCTCGTTCTGCATCGATATCTCCTGAGATGTGATGCGTGATCTGACCGGTTCTATGGCTGATTCCAACACCCACATCAAATGTTGTTGCTCCGATCCAGGTGGGACGATCCTCAACTCCGTATTCCTGTGGCGCTTGCCAGAGACGAACATGATGACGCTGACGGGCACTGCTTCCCACTTCCCGCTCAAGTGCGAGGTCCTGTTGGCGTCCCCATAAGTAAAGTGAGCTCACCGGTGCGGTTGGATCCGGCTTCCGCAACAGAACGCTTTCCACAATTTGTGAAGCGCTACGAAGCGTGATCGGATCCGCAGGATGCCATCCTCCGGCGACCAAACATCGTAAGATCTCATCCTGAGTTCCAACAAATCCGACATTCAAAGGATCCCCGGGAATGCCTTCTCCCGTAACGGTGTACTTGGGCGCGTTCGAAAGAGCAGGATGATGTTCGTGGTGTTTCCATGCTGCCGGCAGAATCAAATAGGCAAGGAGCAAGTAAGTCACCAGAATGGTGAGAAGCAGAATCAGGAAGACTTCCACAAGTGCATTGTACCGCTTCGCCAAAACCTTAACGCAAAGCCGCCAAGGCGCTAAGTTCTTGTTTGCAGTAAAATAACGTCAAGGGGTAAGTGCCGCTACTTTGATCACCGGGAATTTTCGCACGGAAACGCGTTTTCGAAGATCGGCAGTCCAGAGGGACAAAAGGGTCGTACGTGGCATCACGGTCATCATCCATAAAAATGGCAATCCATTTGGAATCTTACAAATCTTTTCAACAAAACGACGCAAATTTACGAAAGAGGAGGCGCATTTTCTGCAGTTTTCCGCAAACGTTCTTTCCGAAGCCATCAAGCGCCGGGAACTGGAAGAGGCTCTGCGTATGTCCGAGGGAAAATATATCTCCTTATTTGAGGAGTCGAAAGATGTTCTTTTCTTCAGCACCGTTGAAGGGGAATTGATCGATATCAATCCAGCCGGAATTCAGTTATTGGGATTCTCTTCCAGGGAAGAGATATTTCAAATGAATTTGGAAAAGGATCTTTATGTGGATCGGGACGAACGAACCGAGTATCATCGCATTCTATTTGAAAACGGGTATGTAAAGAATTGTGAACTTGCAATAAAAACAAAAAAAGGTCACGTACTATTTGTCCAGGAAACGGCCACGGCAGTTCGCGATGGGAAAGGAAATGTTATCGCCTATCGAGGCATCATGCGCGACGTCACCAATGTAAAACTGCTGCAGCAAGAGTTTACAGCAAGCCCGTAAATTTGAGTTGGTGGGGAAACTGGCAAGCGGTATTGCCCACGATTTTAATCAGGTCTTGATCACGATCGCCGGATTTTGCGGAGAAATGGACCTGATACTCAACCCGGCTGATCCGGCGCGAGAGTGCTTACAGAAGATTGATGAAACCGTGCAGAAAGGATCGTTGTTAACCTGGAAGCTTCTCGCTTTCGGCAAGGAGAGATTCTGAAGTGTCGCAGTCGGAACAGAAAATCACGATCTTGATTACGGAAGACGATCCGATTTTGCGAAAAGCTCTTCAAGAATTCTTGAAGGCAAATGGGTATATCGTTGAAACGGCGAATGATGTAAGTCAGGCGTTGCTTAAACTCTGGACCGGGCGTTACGATATTGCTCTTACAGACATCGTCATGCCGGGGCTTAGCGGATTGAACCTGCTCCATCTCTCTAAAAACATTCTGGACGTTGTCGATTTCATCATTATCACAGGCAATGATTCTTCCGAACATCGCACGGAAGCAATGAGGCTGGGAGCGAAAAATTACTTCGTGAAACCTTTTTCCCTGAAGGAACTACTGTTGTCGATTCAAGAAATCCAGGAGAGCAAAAAGAAATAGAGAGCCGACAAATGAACGCCGGCTTCAGCCGGCATAAAGGGAAGGCAGGCTTTAGCCTGCCTCTTGCTTGATGCGGGCTAAAGCCCGCGTTGCCGGCTAAAGCCGGCGATCATTTTCGTTTGGCATCCAGGGAGAACTTGCCAGGCGGAAGGAGCATCAATGCGACTGCAATCAAGAGGTAGATCGCGGCCAGTTCATATCTGAAATCGGTTGTTAGATGCCTGTAAACAGCAACACCCATTGTGATCGCAATGAACAGCGCGGCATAGCGGGTAAAGAGCCCGATGATTAACAAAATACTGCCGATACCTTCCGCCAAAGCAGCAGCGACCGCAAAAAATGCAGGCATGGGAAAACCCAATTTTTCAACACCTTCGATGAACTTCCACTCTTTTCCCTGGACCACATATCCATAGGCAGACACAAGTTTTGACCAACCATGATTCGCAATTAACAGCAGTCCAGTTCCCAACCGAAGCAACAAAAGTCCAGCATCCCAGAGTCGATTCATGACAGATTTACCTCACAGACAATGAATGTTAGACTTTTCTTGCTCGAATTCAATTCAATTCGTATGATTTACTTCTAATCTATGCATTCGAACAGTAATAGTTTTCACGGTTTAGGAATTGCGCCGAAAGTTTTGGAGGTGTTGAACCGGTACGGATTTGTTACGCCTACTCCGATCCAGCATCAATGCATTCCTATTGCTATCGAAGGAAAAGACATCGTTGGGATTGCTCAAACCGGAACAGGGAAGACTCTTGCGTTTGGGATTCCCATGTTGCAAAGCTTGATTCAAGAAGAAGGGGAAGGTCTCGTTGTTGTTCCTACACGGGAGCTTGCCATGCAGGTCAATGAGGCGTTGCAGCAAATCGGATTAGAAATCGGGATCCATAGCGTTGTTTTGATCGGAGGGGAACCGATGGAACAACAAATCAAATTGCTGCGGTCCCGACCCCAGGTGCTGATTGCGACGCCCGGTAGATTGAACGATCATCTCCAGCAGCGAACGGTATTCCTTCGAACGACGCGAATCATGGTGCTGGATGAAGCGGATCGAATGCTGGACATGGGTTTCTATCCGCAAATTCGTAGTATCTTTGAGCACTTGCCGCAGCAACGACAGACGATGTTATTTTCTGCAACGATTCCTCCCGAAATTGTAAGGGTGGCAACGCGCTATATGAAGCTTCCCGTAAGCGTGGAAGTCGCTCCTTCCGGTACAACGGCCGCTGAAGTGAGTCAAGAATTGTTTTTTGTCGAAAGCAAAGACAAAACGAATTTGCTCTTGACGTTATTGTCCCAATATCATGGGAGCGTGCTTGTGTTTGCAAAAACGAAAATCGGGGCGCGAAGGCTCGCGCGCCAGATCAGACAGAGTGGTTACAGAACTGCCGATCTTCATTCTGATCGCAGCCTGGCTCAAAGGATCGATGCTTTGGAAGGATTCAAAATCGGCAAGTATCGTGTATTGATTGCAACGGATATTGCAGCACGCGGTATCGACGTCACCGGAATAGAGCTTGTCGTGAATTATGATCTGCCTATGAACACGCAGGATTATGTTCACCGGATAGGCCGGACCGGTCGCGCAGGGTCTGTGGGACACGCCATCTCATTTGCCATGCCGCATCAGAAGCGGGATGTGAAGGCAATCGAAAAACTGATCCGCATGGCGGTCAAAGTCTCTCCCATTCCTCAACTTGACTCTCCCACCAGCGTCCCTTCGAATCGGCGTTTCGATCGCAAGTCGCATCCTTCAGCGCGCCGCAACCGGCCGCGACGTCAATCCTGATCACTAACTAATCAATAGAGGTGGTTCTACGCCATCTTTAGGGTGTTTCCCTCATTGTTGCCTTGTTCGCTGCTCAATAGAATCAATGCCAGATCACGGTTTGGTCTGCCGTGAAGGAGGAAATCACATGTTTCAGAAACACTGGTGCTTCATCTCAACCGCTAAATTTCCATGGTTGAACGTAATCGCAGGCGTTTTACTCTGGTTGATTCTGTTTGCCGCTTCCTTATTTGCTCAGTCCGAACGGACGATCAAGGATTTGGAAGCCGTTACGAAGGGAAAGTTGCATTCGCAATTGGCTCCGGAAACTGGCAACTATCGTTTTCTGCGTGCCAGGGATTTTGCAGTGCTCTCCGCAGATGATACGCGCGCTAAACCGGAGCAGCGGGCACGTACTTTCCTCGCAAACTACGGAGGGTGGGTGGGGCTGACAGCGGCAGAAAGAGGAAATGCCTCCTCTATCACAACCGATGCTGTTGGCAAGTTCACTCAAGGGAGCGAACTGAAGGCAGTCAAAGTTGAAAAAGATCACATTGGCCAGGACCACGTTCGCTTCAAACAATACTACAAAGGATTACCGGTCTTTGGCGGTGAGCTTATAGTGCACATGAATGGACGTGGGATAACCGCGGTCAATGGCACTTTTGTTCCGCGCATTGAATTATCAAAGAAGCCAGGTATCAGTTCTGCTGTTGCTGCTCAGGCGGCCATTGCAGCGATAGAACAAAAGGTGAAGAACCGTGAACTGAAAGTTGATAAAATCGTGTTGAGTATATATCGCACCGGATTGCTGGAAGGTTTTTATGGAAGCAACCTTCTTGCGTACGAAGTGGTTGTCTCCGGAACATCACTGCTTGAACAGGTTTGGATTGATGCGCAGAAAGGGTCTGTCATCAATAGGATTTCCTTACGGCCGGATGCACTCTTTCGCAAAATCTATTCGCCACAATATGACCCGGCCAATCCGAGTTTGTTTCTTCAACGTCAGGAGGGTGGCGCTCCCAGTCTTCTTCCGCCAGTGAATACTCTGTACGATTTTGCCGGGGAAACTTACGGCTTCTTTTCCAAGGGTTTCGGGCGGGATTCGTATGACGGCGCCGGTCATCAGATGATCAGCGTTTATCTGATTAATAATATTTGTCCCAATGCTTACTGGGACGGCTCCTCCACCAACTACTGTCCGACGTTTGATGTGGATGATGTCGTTTCGCATGAATGGGGCCACGCGTATACACAGTTCAC
>JBKKAT010000405.1:0-3724 GCA_046714535.1 Acidobacteriota bacterium
ATCATACGGCTGGGGTGGTCATCTCTCGCCTTGAACAGGATTCTGAATCTTAGTAGTCTGCGTTCGAAAGTTTTGTTGATCGCTGCGCTCCCCGTCGTGTTAATCCTGATTGCTGTGATCGGTTTTCTAGTTACCGGTTTTTACAAAAGCTCACTCCGTGAAAACCTGGGAAGAATCAGTCTGGAAACGGCTACCGCTGCGCGTGAAATCGAAAGGGGAACCCTGGAAGCAGTTACCATCGCGCAAACGATGGCGCTGGCGCAGGAGAATGGATTATTCGGAAAGCGGCCCGAATCGATGCTCTATGCGCGGCGAGTACTGGAGCGGTATCGGAACCTGACAGGAAGTTACTTCGGTTACGAACCAAACGCGGACGGCAACGATCAACGATTTCTATCCGCGGCAAGTCCGGAGGAACGGGCAGCATTGGATCCGATCGGTCGCTTTATTCCTTACTTTTTTCGAGATAAAGATGATCCTGCGATCATTCGCTTGAATCCGTTGATCGACATGGAGAAAAGCTTCTACTACCAGGGTGTCAAAAACAAAATGAACGGCGTTCCGGAAACGCAGAATGTAACTCTGGCAAACGAGCTCAGCATCCACTACAACGAACAGAAGGAACGAAACCCGAATTCCAATCCTAATATCATGGTTACCGAACCCTATGAATATGAAGGAAAATTGATCGTGGAACACACTCATCCGATTGTGATCAATGGAAAATTCGCAGGGATTGCGGGAGTCGACCGGGCGTTAACCGATGTCACCAACTTTCTTCAGCAATTGAAACCTTTTCGAACTTCCGATTTTATTTTGATCAGCAGAAGAGGACGAATCATTTCTGCAACCATGGATACGTCACTGAAAACGAAAAGGATTGAAGATACTCCTTATTCGGATACTTTGCTGAGCTTCTACAGGCGGACAGATGATTCCCGTAAGGCGATCGGGCCGATTGAATTTCAAGATTATTATTATGATGCTGCGAAGATTTCTACGGGCGATTGGACGTTAGTGATGCGCGTTTCGCGCGCTGAAATTCTAGCTCCGATTTTGACACAGTTGAAAAGGTCAGCAGCAATGGCAGTGACCGGACTTGTTTTTATCATTGCCATTCTGGTCTGGCTTGCCAACTCGGTTACGCGGCGGCTTGCGGTTGCGGTTCGACTGGCGGATCAAGTGGCGGCAGGCAATCTGAAAACCACCGTGGAGGTTTCCGGAAACGATGAAACAGCCGAGTTGCTGCGATCGATTCGGAGGATGATCGAAAACTTGAACGGACTGATCGGACAGGTGCAACGGTCAACCGTTGATCTGCTTTCCGCAGCAACCGACATTTCCAATACCGCAAAAAATCAACGGGAAGGTGTAAATCATTTTGGCTCTTCGACCAATCAGATCGCGACTGCCCTCACACAGATAGCAGCAACCTCAAAGGAATTGTTCCGATCGATGTCCAGCGTAAATCTTCTGGCTACGGAAACCGGTACTCACGCTGTTTCGGGTCGTGGAAATCTGGATGGTATGGCTTCCACGATGGATTCTCTCCAGAGGGCAACTTTGTCGATCTCCTCCCGTTTGACTGCGCTCAGCGAAAAAGCGAACAGCATTAATTACATCGTTAAGACAATGACCAAAGTGGCGGAGCAAACAAACCTTCTTTCTTTAAACGCCGCGATTGAAGCGGAAAAAGCGGGGGAAGCAGGTTTGGGCTTTGGCATTGTGGCATCGGAGATTCGCCGCCTGGCTGATCAGTCTGCCCTGGCAAGCCTGGACATTGAAAAAATAGTTAAACAAATACACAATGCCGTATCGGAAGCCGTAAAAGAGATGGAACGGTTCATCGTTCAGGTTGAGGAGGGAGTGTTCACGATTGCGGGAGTGAATGACGTTTTGGGTCATATTATCAAACAGGTAGAACACCTGAGTCCTCAGTTTGAAGTTGTAAACCGCAGTATGCAATCTCAACTGGAAGGAACGCAACATATCAAAGATGCAGTCCTGCAATTGAATGAAGTTGCTCGTGATACTCAAGGTTCGCTGGAGCAATTCGATCAAGCAGCTGCGAAGCTACACCACACCGTGCAGGCCTTGCGACAGGGAGTTTCCCGTTTCAACGTCGAATAAGAATTCAACACAGAGACACAGAGGCACAGAGAAAAAATATTAAACCCTGTGTCTCCGTGCCTCTGTGTTAATTTTTTCGAGCTTTTCCACGGTGATGGTGAAGACACCGTGATCTTCATCGACCGTTCCTTCAATCAGATAAGGACCTCGACTCGTAAACAAATGGCCGAAGCGATCGTAAGCGCGTGGAAAGAACGTTGTTTCGAACAAGCATTCGGTGTCTTCAAAACTGACAAACATCATTCGTTCTCCCTTTTTCGTGGAAGCAGGTTTCGCCGTTACATGCCATCCAATCACGCTCACCCGTTGTCCTTTGTATTCTGAAAGCAGTTTTGCCGGAACGTATCCCTTCACATATTTCCAGGGTTTAAAAAGATGCAACGGATGCTTGGTCACACCGATATCCATCAACTCCAGTTCCCATCGAAGTTTTTCTTCGTCCGTATAATCGCGCAACTTTGGAAGTCGTGGAATACGAAGAATGGAAGCTCCGATCAGATCGCTTTGTTTCCGTTGAGACACAGCAGAAGAGAAAATGGCTTTCATTAGCCAGAGTAGTTGCGGCCGGTTCATTCCAAAGGAATCACAGGCCCCGCATTTAATCAAAGCTTCCAATTCACTTTCATTGAATTCTGTTCGCAGGAGAAAGTCGGCAAAATTCTCGAAAGGCTTGAGGTCCCTTTCTTCAGCAAAAGTGTCCAGGTGTCTGGTCGCAATATTTTTGATTTGCATCAGCCCCACACGAATTCCGGAAGGACCATCGGCGGTGTAACAAAGTTCTCCTTTCAACACATCGGGAAGCAGTAAACGGAGCCGCATGCGGCGTGCTTCTTCTATGTAAGCCATGGTCGAATAAAAACCACCTTGATTGGAAAGGACAGCAGCCATGAATTCTGCCGGATGATACGCGCGCAAATAAGCAACCTGAAAAGACAACTGCGCATAGGAGGCGCTGTGCGCTTTGCAGAAGGCATAAGAAGCAAAGGTGGAGATCTGGCGCCAGATTTCCGTGGCAATGTCTTTTTGCACATCGCGATCCATCGCCTTTTCGATGAACTGTTTTTCCAGATCGTCCATCGCCTTGCTGGAACGTTCTTTGCCGCTCATCGCCCGGCGGAGCTGATCCGCTTCTTCCATGCTCATCCCCCCGATTTCATGAGCCACCCGCATCACATCTTCCTGATAGATCATGACGCCACAGGTCTCCTTCAAAAACATCTCCATTTTGGGATGCAGATATTCCACCGGTTCTTCGCCGGTTTTTCGGCGAATATATTGTTGCATCATGCCGCTTTCGGCAACTCCCGGGCGAATCACGGAACTCGCCGCCGTCAAATCTTCAAAGGAAGTGACTTTCAATTTCTGTAGAAGTCCGCGCATCGAAGGGGATTCGATATAGAAACAACCCATCGTATCAGCGGTGCGGATTTTTTCTTTCACCGCATCGTCTTCGTAAAGTGATTCGTAATCGCGAATCGAATCCAGCGAAGTTCCCTTTTTTTGCAAAGAAGCAATCACATCATCCAGCACGGAGAGGGAACGTTGCGCGAGCAAATCAATTTTCACAAGACCGATATCTTCCACACCGTACATG
>JBKKAT010000406.1:0-3057 GCA_046714535.1 Acidobacteriota bacterium
AAAAGATAGGAGACACCGCGGATAAGACTGGTGAAAAGATTGAAGACGCAGCCGAGAAGACCGGTGACAAAATTGCGGAAACTGCTGAAAAGACCGGGGATAAAATAGGTGAGTTGGCGGACAAAACGGAAGACAAAGTAGACGACGCGAACGTCGGTGAAGCCGTTGATGATGCCTCTACGACTGCAAAGGTAAAAATGGCGCTGGCAAAAGACGATACGGTTAAAGCTTACCGCATTGATGTCGACACTGAAAACGGCGTAGTTACGCTCACAGGTAAAGTGAAAAGCGCAACGGAAGCCGACCGGGCCGTTCAAGTTGCGAAATCAATTGAGGGAGTAAAGAAAGTCAATTCTGTTCTAACAGTTGACGCGTACTAATTCATGGAGCGCGGACCGGGCTTGTTAAAAGTTCGGTCCGTGTTCATTCTACCGAAGCACATTATCCACAATTTGATTGGGGTCGAGCTGCTTGAATTGAAAACGAAAATCACGGTTCGTGTTGCTGACCTGAATCGCTTGATTGAAGCTCGCGAATTCCGGATTCGTTAGCCGAACATTGTATTCCCCGGGTGGTAGATTCACCCGGACCGGAGTAACATCTCGCACCGGTTGCGAAAGCCCCCCGCCGCTGATTTCAACTTCTGCCCATGGCAGCACATCCAGGGAGATCGACACCGGTTGGACCACGACGGGCGGTGGAGGCGGAGGCACGTCCTTTTTTATTTCCTTTGGTGGGACAATTACATTTTGTGGAGGCTTTTCCTCTTTTTCATCGGAAGGCGACCAGACGAGTGCGAATATGATTGCCACGATAGCGAGAAGTGCCGCGCCTCCGAGCCCCCATATCATCAAAGGGGACATACCCACGGTACTGGCCACTGGCCTGGGAACCGGTGGAACTGGTGGAGCTAAAGGCGTGGTTGATGGTTGTCGCAACGGCCGGGGCGGCGTTGGTTCAGCAGGAAGTTCTTCTCTGTAGGGAACTGCTTCCGGCACTTTCATTCCAGGTTCCGTCGCCGGAGGGCTCATTGCTGTCATATTAATCTGCTTCAGTAACTCGCCGGTATCGATGCTGTTGTTACCAAGCATTCGATCGATTTCTTCAACCTTCTTTTTTGCCGTTGCATGATTTGGGTTTTTTGCCAGAACCTCTAAACAAATCTGGCGAGCCTGATTAAACTGCCCCATTCGTGAAAAGGTATCCGCTTTCTTTAGAAGTTGCTCCGACTCCATATCGTCCAACCGGGAACGTATTTCCTTTAACGTCTCTTCCGCTTGTTTTCGCAGGCCATAAAATGCCTGGAATTCATAAGGAACTGGAAAACTCAGGAAGCCTTCCAGTGCTGTTTGGGCTTCCTCGAATTTATTTTCTTCCCGTTTCTCCTGGCCTTCCACAAACTTCTGATAGAGATCCTGGTTTCGTTCCACTTTCGGCAACAAAGATTTCACCAGTTGGGGCGAGTCCCTTTTCACGCTTTCCAGCAGTTTCACTGCATCGCCGAAACTCAACTGCTCACAAAGATGATCCACTTCGGCGGTAATATTTCTTTCCTCGGATTCGCGATAAGCCCTTTCCTTTAATGCCGCCTGCACCCGTTCTTCCAGCAAAGTGGCCTGAGTGTTTCGATCAAGCTTCAACGCTCTCTGGACAGCGGTCAACGCCTCATCCAGGGAACTCTGTTGATAGTGATACTCGGCTTCAGAAAATGCGTTTGCATATTCGGCCTTCCGGCGGTTTTGCTCGTAAGCGGCTCTGGCGGTTCCCAGTAAGGTCTTAGCTTCATCGCTGCCGGGTTCAATCGTTAATGCTTTTGTGAGATGCTCCACGGCACCACTCGCATTGTCATGCTTTAGAGCAGTTTGCGCCGCCTCAAAATGAGACCGAAACTCCCTTTCTTTACTAAATTTCTGTTCTTCCCGTTCCAGTTCGGCCTGCAATTGCGACGCGCGAACATCACGAGGAATGATCTTTTGCAAGTCCAGGAGCGAATTCCGCGCCTTCTGAAACTCTTTTTGTGTTATGTCTGTCGTAATACCTTGCAAAAATAATTCAATCAAGCTTTCCCGTTTTTGTACGGCATCCTTATGATCCGGTCTGCGCTGCAAGACGGCGCCATAAAGCTCCAGAGCTTGCGCGTATCTATTTTGCTGCTGGCTTTCCTCAGCAAGCAGAATCAGCTTCTCGGTGTCTTTTGCAAGACCGGGCGAGCTCCGGCGCGAGGGAGTGTGGCGTGTTGGATAAGTCGTGGAAAGCGCTTCGAGTGCATCGTACAATTCATGCGCCGATTGATAACGATTGTCCGGCGACTTCTCTATCATTTTGTGCACGATTTGAGTCAGTTCCGCGGAGAGTTCCGGCGCGAGATCTGACAGAGGCGGGGGTGCCTCGTTGATGTGTTTATAGATCAATGCAATCGCCGCGTCATCATGAAAGGGAACACGGCCACCGAGCATTTCATAAAACATGATTCCAAGACTGTAAATATCGCTTCGTCCATCCACCGTTTTGCCGAGAGGTTGCTCCGGTGGCAAGTAATGCGGTGTTCCCATGAGCGTGCCGGTTCGCGTAAGCTGGCCCACAAACGCCATCCGCGCGATTCCAAAATCCATCAAGACCGGTTTGCCATACTCATCAATCAATACATTGGCCGGTTTGATATCGCGATGAACGACACCACGATCATGTGCGTAACCTAAGGCATCGACCAGCTGTTTCGTAATTTCGATCGCCGTTCCCGGTGAAATTTTTTTTTCCCGGCGCATTTTCTGCGACATCGTATCCCCGGGAATGTACTTCATGACGAAGTAGTAAATATCCTGGTTATCACCCACATCATAAATATCAATGATGTTGGGATGCGAAAGCTTGGCGGCAGCGCGGGCTTCTCTCCGAAAGCGCTCAATCATTTCCTCATCTTGAGCAACCCGGAGGATTTTGATGGCAACATGACGGCCCAGCTGCGTATGTTCACCCAAATACACATCCGCAAAACCACCCGAACCGACTCTACGCAAAATCTTCTATTTGTTGCCAAGGGCCTTCTCAAACGCAGCA
>JBKKAT010000407.1:0-4458 GCA_046714535.1 Acidobacteriota bacterium
CAATATGGGTTTTCTCCTGGTTGACGATTGCATCGCCGGTTATGCAGAGGCTGCAAGATCGCTCACCGCGCAGATTCATGAGAATGAGCAGGTGCTTTCCTATGATTGCGATTCTACGATCCGGATCAAAACGGATAAGGGCATCTATGAAGTCGCCAAAATGGTTGTCTGTGCTGGTGCCTGGAATCAGAAACTACTCGGTGCTCTGAACTTGCCTCTGACGGTCAAACGGAAAGCACTGGTCTGGTTGGAGGCACCGAATCCGGAAAATTTTGGGGTTGGAAAGTTTCCCATCTTTCTTGCAGATACTCCGGCCGGTCTGCTGTACGGTTTTCCCATCCACAAACATTCCGGTTTGAAAATTGCTAATCATCATGATGCGGGGCCACCCGTGGATCCCGATCATGTGGATCGTGTGTTCCACGCGAAAGATGCAAAGGACGCACAGCAGTTTGCGTTGCAGCATTTGCGCGGCGTAACTTCGAATGTATTAGAAGGAAAGATCTGTCTGTATACTCTCACTCCCGATGAACATTTTCTGATTGATTTTCATCCGGAGAATAAAAACATCGTTATGGCCGCCGGTTTTTCCGGTCACGGCTTCAAATTCGCTCCCGTAGTCGGCGAAATCGTTGCCGATCTTGTTCAGAAAGGAATAACGGATCACCCGATACAGAAATTCAAGCTATTACGCTTCACCAATTTCTCTGGCCAGGGACGCCCACCCTCCGAACGAAACGGTTAATCCTTCTCGCCGAACACCTCAGCGGTAAAAATTTCGATGACGGTTTCAGGATCTTTCCACGCATCGGGAGGTAAGCCGGCCTTTCTGCAGGTGAAACTCAGAAACGTATCGCGGTCCCAATCATATTCAACGGCCACCTGCGGAAGCAGTAATCCACGATGATAATCTCTTGTGAGCATGATTCCGTGAGTACCGGCAATCACCTCTTCAGCATTCTTCACTCTTCGAAACGGAGAAAGGACCGATATTTCGAGGTTCACATGGGGATACTCTTCTTTAGTGAGAGGCGGAAAACGAGGATCCCGAAGCGCCGCTGAAATGGCGCTATGAATGATGGCCATGCCCAGTGGTTCGGACTCCTCCACTGATCCTATGCAGCCGCGTAGTTCTTCCTCTATTTTCAATGTGACAAAGGCAGCAGCCGGTTGGTTCAGGAATTCCACAGCCGGAGGAACAATCTCTGTTTGCTTTTCTAAGTAGTTGTGGATTGCATCCCGCGCCAGTTTTAACAGAATCTCCTTTTGAGAAGCATCAAACACAATCTAAGAATCTCCTTTCCCCTGATTCTGCGAGGTCTTGATTTCCAGTACGCGACTTTCCTGTCCCTGATCCCCCAGCAAATGAACTTTCGCAGTCCATTGGCCAGGATTCATCACACCACTTGTATTCAATTCGGCATATCCTGGATAGAAGGGCAATTCTTCCGGTGACAGAAAACCAAGCAACTGCCACTTCTCGTGCCCATGGCCTGCAAGAAAAGATTCAACCGTAACCGGATTGATCTCGGCCGACTCCAGAATCATCTCAGGGTAGAAAAAGAAAAGATTCCGGTCACCGACTAAAAACCCTTTAAGATCCGCTTTCCATTGGATTCGAAGGCGGCTCAAAAATGAAGTAGAAAGGAACAGAATCATTTGTCAGTTTCGGGCCATAGGAAACTGATCTGCATCGATCTCTGTCAGTGATGCGATTTCCGGAAAATGCACAATCTCGCGGACCACATAAATCGGCTTCCGCTGAGATTCGTGATAGGTACGCGCCTGCAATTCGGCATTCAAACCCATCAACAACAGCATGACCGACAGCATGATTCCGGTGAAAGACGCATACAACAAAGGGTTGCCGCTCATATCGACGCTTGCAAAGAGGCGCAAACCGATGACAACAGCAAAAGTGAGAACGGAAACGAAAAGACAAAGAAGGCCCAGACACCCAAAGATTTGAATCGGTTGGGTTGAATAGGTCATTAAGAATTTCACCACGAAAAGATCCAGCATTACGCGCATCGTGCGGGAAAGTCCGTATTTGGATTTGCCTTTCGTGCGCGGATGATGTTTCACGACAATCTCTGTAACCGTTGCCCCTGCCCATCGGGCCAGAGCCGGAATGAATCTGTGCATCTCGCCGTACAGTTCAATGTGCCGGATGATTTCGCGTCTGTAAGCTTTTAACGTGCAACCATAATCACGCAATTTCAAACCGGTTATGTAGGAGATTACGCGGTTCGCTGCGACCGAAGGTAGCCTGCGAGACCAAAAGGAATCATGACGTTCTTTCCGCCAACCGCTGACGACGTCGTAGCCTTCCTGTATTTTCTCCATCAACACCGGAATATCTGTCGGATCATTTTGCAGATCGGCATCCATGGTAACAATTGCTTTTCCTTTTGCGTGATGGAACCCGGCCGCCAGCGCTGCGGTCTGACCGTAGTTGATCCCAAACCGGATCAATCGAATGTGCGAATCCCGCTGAGCCAGGCTCTTTAAAAGCACAAAGGAATTGTCTGTGCTTCCATCATCTACGAGCACAATTTCATAACTTTCCGTAAAACCATGCATCGCGGCTGTAATGGAGCTGATCAAATCCGGGATGTTTTCCTCTTCGTTGTAGACCGGTACAACAATCGAGAGGTCAAGATGTTGCTCAATCATAAACTGTTCAGTTTATTACAAATAGTCCTGTACCCGCAACTATATGAGTGCTGAGCAATGAGTGCTGAGTGCTGAGACCTGAAATAACTCGGTGCTTATTCAAGCTCAGCACTCAGCACTTTGCACTCAGCACTAACGTTCGGCGGAGCGGTAACGGTCATTGATACCGAGATTAAAACCTTCATGATTCGAATTCTTCGGAAAAGCACGATAGATCGTTGCGCACCGGTAACAAATAGTAATTACCGGCAACAGCAGATACAACAACAGGTCGATCAAAGCGCAGACAAACAAACTGATCAATTTTGTAAAAGGAGCAAGCACCGCCCCAATAACGGCAATGCCACATCCCACTTTGCGGTTGAAATCTTTTTGAACGTAAAGATCACGGCAGCGACAGATTACACAAAACTGGATGCCCGATTTTTCAGCACAAAAGTCGTCCAGCGTTCCGTAGGATTTGTTGCAGGAAATACATTGAACGGTTTTTGAAAAATCTTCCTGTTGATTTACCGATCCGCACCCGGCGCAGCGGAATTCAATTTCCATGCGGCTTCACAAAGAGAGGCCGGTTTTTAAAAAAAGATAGGCGCCGGTAATTTCCCCCACAAGACAAAAAACCAGGATCACGTACAGAATTCCGGTGGCTGATTGTGTAGACCGGATGCGAACGCAAAAATAGGTCAATATCGACAGACCCAGAGTAAGAAAAAGACCCAGGGCAATGCGCTGCAGAAAAAATATTCCATAAAGCTCATAAAAATGAATCGATTTCAGATGAGCCTGGTTCGCGAAAAAGGCTTCGGCAAGAAAAGCGGAACGGATCAGGATGGCCGCGATTAATGCGATCGTGAGAATCTTTAAATAGGTAATCGGTAATTTGGGAGCGACCAAATACCAGTGCCCCAGCAACATCGCGACCGAACTCGAACCGAGTACCAGAGCCGCAGGCAATTGCCAGAAAACGGAGTTAGCCGAATTCCCTTTCAGCAATAAGTAAAAAGAGAGAATTACACACAAAGTCAGGAAAGGGTAATAAAGAACATTTTTTTGAGAAAAAAGGAACGCAAGAAGAATGAATGCTGTAAGGAAGTAAAATTCAACGGAAAATTTACCCCAGAATGCCAGAACCCAGAGAGCCCAGGCCAGGATCGTATGGAATCGTCCGAAACCAGAACCGATTTTGGAAGGGGGAACGAATCCAATGAACAAAAGGATTCCTGTGGCGAGTTGCCCTAGCGTATGAAAAACAATGGAGTGAAGCATAGAAAGGAGTTCAAAAGGTTGAAGGTGTTTAAGGAGTTCAAGGTGTTTTTACTAAACACTTTGAACAATTTGAACATTTTCAACACCTTTAACAGGCGTTAGACGGAAAAAGGATTAATCAAGCCTCGAGGACAATTCGATTAAGTATTAAGCGTTGAACGAAGATCCGCATCCGCAGGTGGATTTGGCATTTGGATTACTGAACGTAAATCCGCGTCCGAGCATCGTATCAACATAATCGAGCTGTGTGCCATCCAGAACCTTCAAGCTGCGGTCATCAATCATGACCTTGATGCCATGGTGCTCGAAAATAACATCGTTCTCCTGCACCTGATCGTCAAATGCAAGATCGTAAGAGTATCCGGAGCAACCGCCTGCGAGAACTTTAACTCGCAAACCAAGTTGCGGATTATTGTGCTGACTGATCAGCGTCTGTATTTCCTTCGCAGCACCTTCTGTGACCGTAAACATGGATCGATGTCCTCCTTTGTCCCCACTAGTATAAGGTTCCAAGGG
>JBKKAT010000408.1:0-2766 GCA_046714535.1 Acidobacteriota bacterium
CGGTGGCTCTTTTCTGATGGGTGACAATTCCGGCAGCGAAGATGAAAAACCGGACCACCAGGTTTTTGTCGATAGCTTCTACATTGGGAAATATCCCGTGACGAGTCTTGAATTTCAGGAGTTCTTCAAGGACCACCGCTTCAGCGATCCCAATCTCCCGGTTACGAGTATCAGCTGGTTCGATGCGGTTGAATACTGTAAATGGCTATCCTCCGTCTCGGGTAACACGTATCGATTGCCCACAGAAGCGGAGTGGGAGTATGCGGCACGATCAGGACGCGCGGAAAATGTCTACCCTTGGGGTACTCGCAATTGGAATGAATGGCCCGAGCTCCATACTCGATTCCAACAGGGCCCGGAACCGGTTGGATCCTTCATACCGAATGCATGGGGCATTCACGACATGGGAATGAACGTGCATGAATGGTGTTCGGACTGGTACGATCCGCACTACTACGAGAATTCTCCGGCTAAAAATCCAAAAGGACCAATCTCCGGCAGCAGACGTTCCTCCCGTGGAGGTTCGTGGCGCCACCAGATCAAAATCACACGATGCGCCGCTCGCAGTTCCATCCCTCCCAATTACCGTTACTCAGACTATGGCTTTCGCATCGTGCGAGAAATAAATTAGAACCTGGCGTCCTGGCGCCCTGGCGTTTCAATGCAGATTAACAAGATCAACGATTATTTGTGGGAGATTCCAAAAACCGGTGGCATGCGTGTGCCTGGCAGAATCTACGCAAGCGAACAGTTAATGAAGGCCATTCAGAAAGATGATTCGATCAAACAGGTGCAAAACGTCGCGCACTTGCCGGGAATTGTAAAGTACTCCCTTGCGATGCCGGACATTCACCAGGGCTACGGGTTTCCGATCGGCGGAGTCTGCGCGACCGATCCTGCCGAAGATGGAGTTATTTCCCCCGGCGGTGTTGGTTACGACATCAATTGCGGCGTCCGGCTCGCGCGAACGAGTCTCAAAGAAAAAGATCTGGAAGGAAAACTTCATGATCTGGTCAGAAATCTTTTTTATCGTGTGCCTTCGGGTGTTGGCTCAACAAGCGTAATTCAAAAGCTCTCCAAAGAAGATCTTCGAAATGTAATGAGGAAAGGTGCGAGATGGGTTGTCGAACAGGGCATGGGAACGCGCGAACATCTGGATCGCACGGAGGAATACGGTTGCCTGAAAAACGCAGATCCTGACGCCGTGTCGAACGAAGCCATGGCCAGAGGTAGTCAACAGTTAGGAAGTCTTGGTTCCGGAAATCATTTTTTGGAATTGGACATTGTGGATGAAATTTTTGACCCGGACGTAGCTGATTTATTTGGACTCGAACAAGGTAACCTTTGCATCTTCATCCACAGCGGGTCGCGTGGCTTTGGTCATCAAGTTTGTCAGGATTATTTGCGGACGATGCAAACAACGATGAATAAGTACAACATTGAGCTGCCGGACAGGCAGCTTGCGTGCGCGCCCCTGAAATCACAGGAAGGGGAAGCTTATCTAGCTGCGATGGCGGCGGCTGCGAATTTTGCCTGGGCAAACCGCCAGACCATGATGCATCTTGCGGAACAGGCAATTCTGGAAACACTTCGCATTTCACCGCGTGAACTGGGATGGCAGCTTGTTTACGATGTTTGTCACAACGTCGCAAAATTCGAAAAACATAAAGTGAATGGAAAGGAAAAAGAATTGTGCGTTCACCGTAAAGGAGCCACGCGGAGTTTCCCTCCCGGCCATCCGGAACTTCCGGAAGTATACCGGAGCATCGGACAACCGGTCTTAATTCCCGGCGATATGGCGAATGCGTCTTATGTTCTGGTCGGCACTTCCGACGCTATGTCCCAAACATTTGGAAGCTCTTGCCATGGCGCAGGCCGCGCGATGAGCCGCAAACAAGCAACGAACAACGCGCGCGGGCGGAACATCATCAACGAGATGAAACAAAAAGGGATTTCCGTGATGGCCACCGGAATGCGCACCGTTGCGGAAGAAATGCCCGAAGCATACAAGGACGTTCACGCGGTCGTTGAAGTGATGCACCAGGCAGGAATCAGCAAGAAAGTTGCTCGCCTCCGCCCGGTAGGAGTGGTCAAGGGCTAACAAAGATCCGTAAGTTCCTGGCGCCTTAGCGTCCTGGCGTTTAAACTGACAATTTCTCCCGCACTTTCTTCGGAAGCTTAGAGACCACCATCTGGTACGAATCTTTGATCAGGCGTTTGAGCTCAGAATTCCGCAGGGCTGTCGCTTTGTGAACCGTGACCCAGTGATATCTCGCAACATAGTCAGCGGGGGCAATGCCATCCACCCGAATGAGTTCTTGAAACTCATCCGGCGTGCATTTGAAGCTCAGTTTGGAGCCTTCCAGATCGCACACGGTAAACATTTTGCCGGCTATCTTGAAACAGAGGTCATTCCCCCATTGAACGTTTTCTGTGGCCTGAGGCAGCGATAGGCAATATTTTCTGATCTCTTCAAGCTTCATATACTAATGATATCCTGAACTCTATGAACAACAAGATCGCGCTTCTGGGTATTCCGTTTGATGACCATTCTTCTTTCCTGCGTGGAACAGCACTCGCTCCTTCTGCCATTCGAAAGAGTTTCTATTCGGATTCTTCGAACATGTGGACAGAAAACAACTTTGACCTGACCAACCGCATGAATGATGCGGGCGACTTGGAAGGAACTCAGGAGGAGGTTTTTCAATCAATCGAACCGCGAGTGCTATCGCTGTTGGAACGCGAGGAACCGGTAATTTGTCTGGG
>JBKKAT010000409.1:0-3545 GCA_046714535.1 Acidobacteriota bacterium
ATAAGGTTCCTTTAAGGTGGAAACGTTGAACCAGCCTTTCTCTTTCAACTCCGAGATCATGAGATTTCCCGCTGTTGTGATGAAACCATCCACCATTCTGACTTCCGCGCCGTAAGCTTCGCATTCCCTGGCAAAAATCGGCGGTGTATCTTTCGGCATGAAGACATGACACTTCAGCCCCGCTCTCGCTGCGTAAGCTGCTGCCGCGCCGCCGGCGTTTCCCGCTGTGGGCAATGCGATTTCACGAACACCGAGTTCTTTCGCCTTGCTGACTGCCAGAGCAAGTCCGCGCGCCTTAAAAGAACCGGTCGGATTCAAGGATTCGTCTTTTAAATGAAGGCTTTCCAGTCCGATCGATTTCCCAAGCCGCAGACTCGGCAAAACCGGAGTAAAACCTTCGCTAAGAGTCACCATGTTCTCGGGATTTCTCACAGGTAGTAGTTCCTTGTATCGCCATAGGCTGTGAGCGCGAGTCTTGAAATCGTCCCGCGAGACGACCCGTGCGATTTCCGCAAGATCATATCGGGGAAAAAGCGGTGCTCCGCAAGCACATAGATTTTGAGCCTTTTCCGCTGAATATCGCGTCTCGCAACGCGAACATTGCAGATCCTTTAAATAACTATTCATACTTACGCGCTAGAATATAGCATATTGTGTAAGAAGCGGGATCTCCTTTCTTACACTCCTTATATGTTGACACCTAAGTTTCGTGATCTTTTCGAACAATATCACCGCAAGAAATGGTTTCCGGAGAAATATCCGGAACCATTCGGAGAATTCATTGATTACGTTTCCGAAGGAATGGTTTCCGATCTGATGGCTGCCTGGGAGCAGGAAAAGCGCAGTGCATACCTGGACGTCGCTCGTTCTCTGATGCAATTATTGCCCGCATTTCAATTTCGTGAAATCTGGAATGATTACCGCAAGAGTTTTTCAGAAAATCTGTCGGGGGCTGTTCTTCCCGAGTTTGCATTTTTCTTTATCAGAAATTCCTCCGACGAAAGATCCAGAGAGATATGGAACGAATTTCAGGACTGGAATGAAAAATGGGAGCCGGTTCTTTCCGATTGGGCGCACTCCCTCATAGAATTTGAAGCTGCGCATTCAAGTTTTCAAACGATTTATGCCGAACGTCTGCAAATAGAAACTCCGAAAGAAAATCAGTTACAAGGAACCCGGGACCTATTTGCGTGGCAATTTCAGTCAAAGACTCACGCAAAAGACTACCGGGAGCTGCTTCGTTATTTTCGTCTTGAATCCTGGAGGGCTGTGGCGGATTGGAATGATCTCCCTGCACTTGCAAAAAGCATTGCGAACATCTGCGGGATCGATAAATTGCCGGTTTTGCAGCAAGGTGAAATACCGGCGATCCAATTTCTTTTCCCCATTGCGCCACCGGCGAGAGTAGTGCTCGAGCATGGCTCGGCCTACGGACCGGTGGATGCCATGCGCTTTCTATTGGAGTTTGGGAAAGGTTGTTTTTATGCTGGAATCAACCCCGAACTTCCGGTTGAAGAAAGGATCTGCGGCGATCCTTCACTTCCCTGGTTCTGGGGGTATTTGTTCGCTTCCCTGCTGGCCGACGCGGCGGGAGCGAAAACATTTCTCGGACTCAAAGCGGAAGGAATGGCTGAAGATACGAGCTACGTCCTTGAATGTTGGTATCGCCATGAGGTTGCCCTCTCTATTTACCAGAACAGGGCCAGGGCCGATTGGAAGAACGTTCAGGATCACTACAGGAGTTCATGGGAACTGGCCTATCCGCTGGAACCTCCACGGTTTCTGGCAGCCTACGAATTGTGTCATTCTACAGAATCCGTTTTCCGCAGCAACGCATTACTTCGTTCACAAAACGTAAGGAAACATCTGCAAAGCCGATACGGCTTCGATTGGTTCCGGAGTCGAAAGTGGATGGACCGTGTCCGCGATTACTGCTGGGAAGGGTTTCGCATAACGACAGCGGACATTCTAAGAGATTTGCAGATTGAGAAAACCACGGAATATCCTTTTCCGTAAATCTCAAATTACAAACTTTTAGCTCTCAACGCAGAGGCGCAGAGGTCGCAGAGAGTTAAAATACTTTTTCTTTTTTTTCTCTGCGTTCTCTGCGTCTTTGCGTTAAAGAGCTATTACTCTGCTCTAAGTGCGCTGACGATCTGCAATCGGGCGGCGCGAACAGCGGGTAAAAATCCACCCAGGACTCCCATACCGGCTGCAAATATGAACGATGCGATCACGATACCGGGAGAAATCTCAAAACCAAAGGCAAGTTCCGAAAAAGTCGCAAAGTTGATCGTAGAAATCGTAAGCGTTTGCAAAAAGGAAGCGAGAAACAAACCTAATGCGCCACCGAGAAGCGCGATAAACAAAGCTTCGATTAAGAATGCCGCCAGCACGCTTCTCCGTTTGAAACCAAGCGACCGGAGTGTTCCAATTTCTACCGTTCGATTCGACACAGACGCATACATCGTAATCATTGCACCGATCATAGCCCCAAACGCGAAGATGAATGTGATTACCATTCCGAGGGCCTTCAAAAATGTGCCAAGTCCCTGGGCTTGCGCAGCAAAATATTCCTTCTCTTGTTTAAATTCAAAGCCTTTCAACCGCGGCTCGCTTTCAAAACGAGTTTTCAGTCCCGCCGTTTGGCCAGGATTCGTCAGCCGGACTGTGATGATGTTATAAGCATCCCGGTTGAATGCGGCCATCATTTGCTCGACGTCGCCCCAAATTTCGGATTCAAATCCGGATTTTTCCGCATCAAAAATACCAACAACCTGCCATTCGCGCGAACCGAATTTGATTCTCTGTCCAACAGCAGTCCCTTTAAACCGTTTCGCAATGGAACGTCCCACGATGATTTCTGTTTTGCCGGACTCAAAAATTCGTCCTTCTGTGATCTTTACCTGGCGCCGCAAGTCTAACGCCGTATCGGGCGAGACGCCGCGCACAATCACGTTCCCCATGTCATTGGTTCCGTATTTCAAAAGGTTGATGATTACAACCATATCGGTGGAAGAAATCGGCTTTCCTTCGCCGGTGCGTGCAACTTCAGGAAATTGCTGGATCAATCGCGCTGACTCCCGGTCCAGAATGCTCAATACATCGGAGGTAGCAGCTTTGCGAAGGACAACCACGTTGTCAACAGAACCGGTGGAAACCAGGGTCTGTTTCAAACCATTGTCCAGCATCAACACAGCCGCAAAAACAAATACAACCAGCGCAATGCCCATCAGGGTCAGCAATGTGGTCAATTTGCGGGTCCACAAATTCCGGTAACTGTAACTAATTGGTATAGCCATGATTAATCAATGTGCCTCAATCCATCCACAATACGCATCTTAGAAACGCGTATCACTGGAAACAATGCTGCCAGCAAACCCACACAAAGAGCGGCCACACCGCCCCAGATCAAAGTCCAGGTTGGATCCGGCATGATGGGGAAAATAGTCGGAAACGCATTTTGAAATCCATTCGCAGCAGGAATGGAAAGCGCAAGCCCGATTCCACCCCCCACCAGGGAGATCAGCAATGCTTCACCCGAA
>JBKKAT010000410.1:0-7643 GCA_046714535.1 Acidobacteriota bacterium
GTGTGGTATTGAACATGATCGGCGCCAGCATGCGCACAGAAGAGCTTCTCAAACAATCGCAGGCGCTCGCGGGAGAATTGCAGAGCCAGCAAGAAGAATTGAAGCGATCGAATGAAGAATTGGAAGAACAAACTCAGGCGTTAAAATCGTCGCAAGAATTGCTTCGCCAGCAGCAGGAAGAGCTCCAGCAAACCAATGAAGATCTCGAAGAAAAAGCGCGCTTACTTTCGGATCAGAAGAAAATGGTTGAAACCAAGAACCGTGAGCTGGAACTCGCACAGGCTTCACTGCAGGAAAAAGCAGAACAGCTTGCCATCACTTCCAAGTACAAATCTGAATTTCTGGCCAACATGTCTCATGAATTGAGAACACCGCTCAACAGCATTCTGCTTCTTGCAAAATTGGTTTCAGAAAACAAAGATCAGAACCTTACAGAAAAACAGGTCAGCTATTTGAAAACAATCTTTGATTCCGGGAATGATTTGCTCCGGCTAATCAATGAAGTTCTGGATCTTTCCAAAATTGAAGCGGGCAAGATGGATATACAAATCCAGGATTTCGAACTGGATGACATTCGTGCCTTTGCCGAACGAAGCTTCCGGCAAATCGCAGAACAAAAAGGATTGGAATACGAAATCAAAATCGAGGAATCGGCTCCCAGAATCATGCGGACCGACCCGCTACGCCTGGAACAGGTGCTGAGAAATCTGGTGTCCAATGCATTTAAGTTTACAGATTCCGGTAAAATCGAACTGAACATCACTGCAGCTGCGCCTGCCAATCATCTGTCGGCTCCCACTTTGCGCGACTCGGAAAATGTCATTGTGATCTCGGTTACAGACACCGGTATCGGCATACCGAAAGACAAACAACGGATTATCTTTGAAGCATTCCAGCAAGGAGATAGCGGCTCCAACAGAAGTCACGGCGGGACCGGATTAGGTCTGACAATCAGCCGCGAAATCGTGCGTTTGCTGGGTGGTGAAATTCATCTTTCCAGCGAACATGGTCGGGGCAGCACTTTCACTCTCTATCTTCCGGAAAAGTATGCAGTCACCACTGTTTCCACCGATTTTCAAATGCCCGCGTTCAAAAGATTGGAACCAATGCCCACCGATATTGCTCTTCCGCGGGACATGTTTACGCGGACTGAATTTCTGGATGACCGGTATGAAGTCCGGCCGGGAGATAAGACCTTACTGATCGTAGAGGACGATGAGCATTTTGCGGGCATACTTGTGGACATAGCCCATCAAAAAGGCTTCAAAGTTATTCTCGCTCATAAGGGAGATACCGGTCTGGCGCTGGCGCACGAATTCATTCCGGATGCCATTCTTCTGGACATGGTCTTGCCGGTCCTGGATGGCTGGACCGTCTTAAACAGGTTGAAACATCATCCGCGAACGCGTCACATTCCCGTACAGATTGTTTCAATATTAGAGGATCGCCATCGAGGTCTGCAACAAGGCGCTTACGCTTACATGATGAAACCCGTGTCCCCGGAAACGCTGGATGATGCTCTTGATAAAATCGTCGATTTCATCAATCGAGGGATGAAAACGCTGCTTGTGGTCGAAGATGACGAAGTGCAGCGTAAAGCCATTGCTGAACTGATAGGTGCTACTGACCTCGATATCGTTTCCGCCGCAACCGGAACTGAAGCGATTCAAATAATGAAACAGCAAAGAATTGATTGCATGGTCCTGGACTTGAGTCTCCCGGATATAGACGGCTTTGAACTATTGGAAGAAGTTAAAGCCAGGTACACAGAATTGCCAATCATCGTTTACACCGGACGCGAGCTCACGGAAAAGGAGGAAACTCAGCTAAAGCGATATGCCGACAGCATTGTGATCAAAGGTGTGAGTTCTCCCGAAAGGTTGCTGGATGAAACTGCTTTGTTCCTGCACCGGGTCGAGTCGGAGCTGCCAAAGGATAAAGAGCAAATTCTCGTGCGACTGCACGATCAAGATTCTGTCCTGGCGAGCAAGAAAATTTTGATTGTCGATGACGATGTGCGGAATATATTTGCTCTTACGAGTGTTTTGGAGAACAGCGTTCCGCAAGATCAACCCATGAAAATCTTGTTTGCCGAAAATGGCCGTCAAGGGATCGAAATGCTGGAACAAAATCCAGATACAGACGTGGTTTTGATGGACATCATGATGCCGGGAATGGACGGTTATGAAACGATCCGGGAGCTCCGGAAAAAGGAAAATTTCCGTCATCTGGCCGTCATTGCACTGACTGCGAAAGCAATGAAAGGAGATCGCGAAAAATGTATGGATGCCGGCGCTTCCGATTACATCGCCAAACCTGTCGATGTTGAGAAGTTATTGTCGTTGATGCGCGTCTGGCTATACCGCGAAGATGTTAGAGAAACGTAAGTAGGGTCCTATGCTGAAAAATCGTACGAATGCCGTTCCAAAAAGAATGCTGGATACGGATCTGGCAACGATTGAAGCGCGCCTTCTTCTGGACGGTATCTATCACGTTTATGGATTGGACTTCCGGGATTATTCGATCTCCACGATTGCGCGAAAAGCGACCGAATATTCACAGAAAATCGGACTGCAAACAATTTCGGCATTGCAGGATCAGGTGCTTCATGATCCACGCACGCTGGAACGTTTCCTGTGGGAACTCTTTGTAACAACCACTTCACTGTTCCGGGATCCGCAATTTTACCGGAACATCCGGGAAAGCCTGGTGCAGTGGCTGCGTACTTACCCTTTCATCAGAATCTGGCATGCCGGATGCTCAACAGGAGAAGAAGTTTATTCTATGGCGATTCTTCTTCGTGAGGAGAATCTGTATTCCCGCGTGCGCGTATACGCCACAGATATTCAGGAAAAAGTTCTTACAGCAGCGAAACAAGGACGTTTTCCTGTGGAACGCATTCCGGAATACAGCAAAAATTATCTGGATGCCGGCGGCAAAAATTCTTTCTCCGATTACTTCATCGTCCGGGGGGACGAAGCCATATTCGATCCCGAGCTTACGAAAAACGTCTCCTTTCTTTTGCACAATCTGGCAACCGATTATTCCTTTCAAGAATTCAACTTCATCCTGTGCCGGAATGTCTTGATCTATTTCAATAAGGAATTGCGCAATCGCGTGCACAACCTTTTGTATGAAAGTCTCTGCCCCTTCGGAATTTTGAGTCTTGGTGAAAATGAATCCCTATATTTCACTTCACACGAAATGGATTACCGGAAGACGGCCTGGGGTTATCAAAAAACCAGGAATTAACAATGAACGATATACATCAAGTAAACATTTTGATCGTTGACGATCATATGGAGACGCTCGATGTGCTGGAGGCCGTTTTAAAGCAGGCTCATTACAACATTGTCAAAGCCACTTCGGGCGAAGAAGCATTGCGCTGGCTTCTTCGTCTGGATTTTGCATTGATTCTTCTGGATGTCAAACTTCCGACCTTGAGTGGTTTTGAGGTGGCCCGTTTGATCCGGCAAAGGGAAAGAAACCGTTACGTTCCCATCATCTTCATTACAGGAGTCACAAAAGACGCTGAATCCATTTCGCAAGGTTATCTGGCCGGAGCCGTCGATTACCTGATGAAGCCGGTGGATCCGGATATACTCCGGGCAAAAGTTTCCTTCTTCATTGATATCTACATTAAACAAGAAGCTCTCAAACAAGCCGGCAAACATTTCAGCAGCCTGTACGAAACGGGGAACCTCATCGTTTGGCGTGCTGATGCCAGAACCATGAGATTCCAATTTGTCAGCCGTGAAGCGGAAAAAATTCTAGGCTACCCCGTAGAAACATGGCTTGCGGATGACAACTTTTTTATGTCGCATCTTCATCCCCTGGACAACAAGTGGGTAATTTCTTCGATGTTAAGAGCCGCTCATGAAAGAATTCCAGTGGAAATCGAATACCGCATGATCGCTAACGATGGCCAAACGCACTGGTTTCACAACGTAATTCGCGTTCCCAAAGATGATGAAGATTCATACGAATTGATCGGAATCATGCTGGATGTTTCGGAGCGGAAAGAAGCGGAAGAGGCAATCAGAGAAGCAAATGAAGAATTGGAACGGCGTGTAAAAGAGCGTACCGCGGAACTGGTGGAGGCGGAGCGGGCCGCGACGGAAGCCAGAAGCCGTTACCAGGAACTTGTGGAAGGCCTGGATGCAATCGTATGGGAAGCCATACCTGGAAGTTTGACTTTCAATTATGTCAGCAGTCAGACCGAATATATTCTCGGTTACCCTCCGAGCCAGTGGACGGAAAATCCCCGATTCTGGAGAAATATTATTCATCCGGATGACCGGGAGCGAATCATCCGGAAATTCACGGAAATTCAGCCTTCGACGAAGGACCGGGAGCTGGAATATCGTGTCATCACTGCAGATGGACGCGTCATCTGGATGAACAACATTATCGGTCTGTCACAGGCTTCCGGGCAACACACGGAACGGTTGCGCGGAATCATGATAGACATAACAGAAAGAAAGCGGATGGAAGGACTGCTGAAAAAGTCCGTATCGGAAAAAGATCTTCTTTTGAAAGAAATTCACCATCGCGTAAAGAATAATCTGCAAATTATTTCCAGCTTATTAAACCTTCAAAAAAATTATGTGTCTTCAAAGGAATGTCAGAATGTGCTGGATGAAAGTCAAAACCGTGTGCATTCGATGGCATTGATACACGAAAAACTGTATCAAACCGACAATCTGAATCAGATCCATTTCGCCGAATACATTCTGGATCTATCAAACTTTTTGTTTCGCTCCTACGGTGTGGATCCGGCACGGGTCAAATTGAATGTGGAGTCACAGGCATTTTTGAACATTGATACCGCAATCCCGTGTGGATTAATCGTAAGTGAACTGGTATCCAATGCGTTGAAATACGCGTTTCCACAGCGCGAAAATGGGGCAATCTCCATAGAAACAAAACAGATGAATGGCGTTTTTGAGCTGAAAGTTCAGGATGATGGTGTCGGTTTTCCTGAACATCTGGATTTTCGAAACACCCAGTCGCTAGGAATGCGGCTGGTGAACACGCTTGCGAAACAACTTCAAGGTAGCATTGAAATGAACCGGTTACCCGGAACCATTTTCCGTATTTTCTTTCCCAGCCAGATGCCCGTCACAATGATCTCCGAATGAGTCAACTATTTTTAACAAAAGCAAACAAAGGGAACGAAGATAAAATATATTTTTGTTTCCTTCGTTATCTTCTGTTCAAAATAGAATAATGCGGGACTCGTTTAGTAATCGCGTTTATCAGTATCTTGAGGCATACCCGCACCCACATAAAACTGAACTCACCAGAGTTCTGACTTCCAAAACGAGCCTCAGCACATCCGGTTTCCCTTACATTTCGCAGAGTTCCTTTGAGCTCTTTTTGCAGGAAATACCTCACCTTTTTGTATACGGAAGAGACCTTTTGAATTGGCTCGCCCATCTGGAAGAAGGGTTGCAGCACTCGAATCCATTTCAAAAAAGTGAGGTAACTTCCTTGCAGAAAGCGATTTTTGTTTTACGAAATGTCGTTTATAGCGCTTCGATTTGTGCGCCATCCGATCATTGGATTCTCAAACACATTCTTTCTGTTCACGCAAAAATCGGCCTGGTACATATTTTTCAAGATGGTGGATACCTCGATCGGGAAGAACTGGCTGACAAACTCGGACTCGCCCGCAGGCATTTAGGTTGGGATTTGTCTTTCCTGCATTCCCGAGGCTACTTACGATCTCGCGGTTCCCGTTATGCGCTCGCTCAATGCTTTCAGGCCTCAGATATTTTTCTGCAGGCGAAACCATTGCAAGAGAAATTCCTTACAGACATGGTGGACCCCATCGTAAAAGTTCTCTCCGGCAATGCCTCGGGCACTGAACGTGATCTGGTCCGCGAGTTTTATGACTATCCGGAAACGCAACACATTCCCAAAAGCTGGCAGGCTGATCATTTTCAGATTGGAATCGGTTACCGTTTGGTTCCGTCCGTTCTGGCTTTGCACGTTTTGAAGATCACTTCTACCATCAAAGCCGGAGCGAAATTGCCGGATCTCTTTCCAGAGATGGAGCGGCTGTTCACTGATGCCGGCATTCTGCAAGGAGACTCGGTGACTTCCCTGGGCGCTCGCGTTTTGAGTCGCGGGCCTGGACCATTTGGAATCATTCACGCGTAAGTCCCCTATATGAGCGAGTTGGAGAACAAGTTGCGCGGAAAAACCGCAAGCACACACGTTCAAAGAAGTAAAAATATCGCCGCGAGTCAGACTGCAAACCGGAAGACATTTGCTATAGGAAATGAAAGTCTGGACCGTTTTTGCCGCGAGCAGAATTTCGAATATCGCGTATTCATCGAACATGCCTTGGGACAGGGCGAAGCAACACGCCAAAGGCTGCAAAGTAACGGAGAAGACAACATCCAGTTTTTTGGCGCCGATCTGGAAGATGCAGCGATTGACGCGGCTGTGGAGCTGCAAAAACAAAAAATACTCCCAACGAACATGATCTTCATACGCCGCGCAGATATTGCCAATCCCGAAGTTGTGATCACAGCTGTAAAGGACAACGGATTTTCTACCGTGGATGCCGTCATGTTCGTGGGCAACGGCTTTCACGAAATTCGCGGACAGACAAATGAAAAGATCATCGATGTATTTAGAAAGTACCGTGAAGCTGGTTTGTTGTTGATTTTTACGGAAGAGTCCGCCCTCAGCGATCATGATTTGCTCACTACCGGCTGGAACACATATCATGCAGGCTTTCGATACGTACATGAACTTTCCGGACAGGGATTGCGTCCTGCCGGAGGTATCGACCGGGATGGCCGCCTTAGCTGGAAAACTTGTGCTTCCCTTGCCGGTTACGCCGTGTTGCCCAAATACTCGGCGCACACACGAACCATCTATCCATTCCCCCGAAAAGGGGGATATAATCCTCCGATTTCGATGACCTATTTTTGCGTACCAGAGGGGCTTGCCCGAAAACTTGGATTCTATCCGGTTAGCTGGACTCACAGTTTGTAGTGATGAGCGCCGACTTCTTTATTTAATCGGCATTGGAAATCCGAGGCTTCAGCCTCAGCATTATGTTCAAAACGACTTGGGAAAACCTCACAAATTATAAATCCGGCATGAAGTTGTATTAGACGCCGGCCTGTAACGAAATCGACCACAACCAGCCCTTATCTGTCATGAAGTGCGCCACACCTTGCCATAGGAATGAGTTGGTTTCTAAGTGTTCCTGGCGACAGGCGTTGTCAGGGCTTTTTGATACCCGCATATGCTTAGAATCTTTAACCTTGGTTTAGCGATGGAAAGCCACTAAGGAGGCTGCAATGAGTGCATTGAGAATAAGGAATTTCAAACCGAGCAAACGCCAATCTGCAATTTTTTTCGGCCTTTGCATCACGGTTGTAGGCGTAGTTCTCATCGCAGCAGTCCTGGTGATTGGCAATCTATTCTGGATGGAAAGACAAATTGACGAAATCACATGGCAGCTTCCTGCGACGATCTATGCGGAACCGCCCGTTATCTCTGCCGGCAAAGTTGTTTCCAAAGAATGGTTAACGGAATATCTACAGAGGCTCAATTATGGGGAAACTTCAGCAAAAAACATCCAGCCGGGTCAGTACTTAAATACCGAACAAGGCATACTG
>JBKKAT010000411.1:0-3674 GCA_046714535.1 Acidobacteriota bacterium
CGCCTATGTGCCTCCACCCGCATCTGCCGGTCCGGCCGCAGTAATTGAGCAGCCTATCTCCACAAAAATTGATAAGGATGAGATCAAGAAACAAGCAGGAATCCTGAAAAGCTTGCTGGATTTTCGGTTCGAGAGTTTTATTACCGGAAAAATCATCCCAGTTATTTACATCATCCTGGTAGTCGTGATTGCGCTTGCGGTCGTCGGTGCTATTCTCGTGAGCGGTTTTGGCGGACTCATTTCCGCCATTAAACTGGAAAGCTTCACGCTTGCTATTACCGCTTTACTAACGATCATCCTGGCTCCCCTGGTGGGAGTTCTGTATATCGCGCTTCTGCGAATCTGGTTTGAGTTTCTGATCATCGTTTTCCGGATCAAACAGGATCTGACGACGCTGGTTGAACGTTCCACAATAAACGAAGACAAATAAGTTAAGTCTGTAAGATTTCGCGGAGAAGATTCATATCCAGATTGCCACCGCTAATAACAGCAGCGATTCGGGATCCCTGGGGAACAGATTCAATCTGATCGAGCGCAGCAAGCGTGGCGGCTCCGGAAGCTTCGACAATCAATTGTTCCTGTTCCACTAATTGCAATACTGTTTCCTTTATCTTCTCTTCCTCGACATTGATGATCTCATCAATATAACGCGGGGCAAGCTCAAACACGATTCGACCAATTCCGCCGGCGATCCCCTCAGCAATTGAGTGCGCCACCGGATATTCTTCATAACAATGCTGTTCTTGCAATGAAACCATTAACGACGGAGAGTTCGCACTCTGGACGGCGATGATTTTGATCTCCGGATCGAGAGCCTTCATGGCAATAGCGATTCCACTAATCAGTCCACCACCGCCCACCGGGACGAGAACGGCATCGAGCTCCGGCAAGGCTTCGAGGATTTCCAATCCGACGGTCCCCTGACCGGCAACGGTTCGCCAGTCATCGTAGGGATGAAGAATCATCACATTTTCTGCCCGGGCAAAAGCCCGCCCCTGTCTCTCACATTCCTCATACGTTGGAGCAAATTGCAAATCAACGGGAAAATGCCGGAACTTTTCGACTTTCGAACCGGGTGTTTTAGCGGGCACGAAAATCGTTGCCGGCATTTCAAGGGCCTTCGCTGCGTACGCAACTCCGAGTCCATGGTTTCCGGCCGACCAGGCAACCACACCCTGCAATCGCTCGCGAGCGCTTAAAATATGAGCGAAGTGAACCGCACCGCGTACTTTGAAAGAGCCGGTCGGCTGCCAATTCTCCAGCTTCATGGATACATCGAATCCGGAAGTTTCCGAAAAAAAAGCGGAAGACCTTAATGGAGTTTTTTCAATATACGGTGAAAGGATCGCGGCCGCTCGCTGTATGGTTGCAAGATCAATCATGAATCCATTCTAAATCAGCAACGGCGTTTCCGGAATCAACATCGTTGTTGCGTGCATTTTTGCTGAATACCGTCGAAACCTTCGTGGTATCCTATTTGCACATCAGAGCAACACAGGACTTGGATAAGGAGGGACCATGAAGCGTTTTCTTTCGGGGGCTTTGCTTTTGTTCTTTTTAGGTTGTTCGGGAGAAGAAATTTACAAAACTCCCGAAAAGACCCTGGAACGATATGTTGAAAATCGTAGACAGGGCACCGCTATGGCAATGGAATCGGCATTGAATTGTTTTCCAAAGGAAGACAAAAAATGGTGGGACGCCAAATACTTGCGCATTTGCGAGCTAAAGTACGGCAAGTTTAATGCGATGTGCGGTGAAGGTCTCGCAAACAGGTCCGCACTATGGAATGATCTTATCGAGCCTCTCGGACCAAAATCAACCAATGTAACTTCTTCAGATGTTGATGACAAAGAAGGTGTTGCAACTCTTGTTGTGGATGGTCAAGAGGTTTACTTCATCAGAGAAAACAACAACTGGAAGCTGGATGGACTTTTTGGAGTCAGAGAAGAGCTGATCAAACAATGGCCTGAACTCGCAGAAATGTAGAGATTAAGCTTCAGGAAAGGTTACGGTCGCGTCTCAATCTTGCATGATATGATACGCAGGATATTGAGACGGAAATGGTACAAGTTCAGGAATCAAAGCTCGAAAGAAGACTGTCCGAAATCTATGATTTTGTAAACAGCCAGTCCTTTCCGTATCTCTTCGTTATTCTTTGCAGCGCCGCCATCCTTTCCTGTATTGCCACATGGCTTTTTGCAAGCAACAATCTGCACATCGCGCACTTTGATGCGAAGGGTCACCTCCTGGTTCCGCGAAGAATTTTTGACAATCTGAATCCCGGATTCAGGCAAATTGGGGCTTTCTGGCTGCCACTTCCCCATATTCTTTATCTTCCCTTCGTCCAAAACGACTATCTGTATTTCAGTGGCCTTGCCGGCACTCCCCTTTCCATGGCTTGTTTTATCACGACGGCATGGGTGTTTTTCAGGCTTGTCGAGAAGATTTTTGATCGATTTGCTGCGTTTTTTTCTTCTCTTCTTTACATCACGAATCCCAATATGCTTTACCTCCAGACGACGCCACTTACTGAAAACTTATCGTTGCTCTTCCTGATCGCATCGATCTATTTTTTCGTCCTCTTTTTCACGCGCGGGCAGCGGAAATTCCTGCTTGCCACTTCGTTGTTTTCCGTGTTCGGCGTTCTCACCCGTTACGAAAATTGGTTTGTCTTCGCGTGCCTTGGGCTTCTACTCATGATTTTGAGCTGGAAGGAACGGCGCGGTTTCAAGAATTTTGTGATCGACGCTTTGATCCTGGGCATCCCAAACGTGGCAGCAATGGCTCTCACCTTTTGGATCAACTGGTACACAACCGGACACGCTTACATGGATCACAGTTTTAAACATACCGACTTTCAACCTGCTGAAGGCAGTATCTTTCTCGCGTTTGTGGTGATTCTTTACACGCTGGGGAATTTGATCAGCTACGATTGGACGTTGTTTGCTCTCATCGGCGCTGTTTTCCTTTTTCGACAGCGGTTTCGTGAAACACCGTTCCTTGCTTCACTAGCTATGCTCGGCCCTTTTCTGCTGTATGTTTACGAATATTACGACAACCATCCTACCCGGATCCGTTATGGGTTACCCTTTGTACCCATTGCTTACTACTTTCTGTCTTACTGGCCGGGCAAAAAACGCCTGATCACATTTCTATTTATGGTCTGGTTCTCTTACGTGATGCTGACAAGCCCGTTTTACAAGCTTGGATCGAGTGAACTACTGAAGGAATCCATTCGTGATTCCGAGAATTTAGCCCTTCAGGCGGGTCTCGTCGCGTATGTCCAAAAACATGATGACGGCGAACTCATCCTTGCCGCGATGGGAGATATTGCGCCCTTGCTATACGACCTGAAATTGCCGGTCAAACGCTATGTTCATGAAGGCGCGAAACCTTATTGGAATGATGCGGTAAATTATGCTCACCCCGAGAAAGTGGTCGGTTGGGTTTTTATGACCCAAGATGACAGGGTTTGGAGAAAACTTCACGATGATCCGGAGTTCCACAAACATTTTGCTCTGATCGGACGAAATGGATTTTTGGAACTATATAAACGGAACCCCGATCAACAATTCAACATTCAATCCCACCGTTCTCACGCCACGCGTGACAAATACTCGATGCCCAAACTCCCGGGAATATAGGGGACCGCAGGCATCTTGCCTGCATAGGGG